>JAFRNK010000125.1 GCA_017430225.1 Clostridia bacterium
AAAATCTTTATCGGCACCGACTGTCAAACAGCCGGTGCCATTTTTATCCTGCTTATTGCGGAAAAAGACCTTGCGCGGAACAGCGTTAATGCTTATAATACTACACTGGTATGGAATGGACTAACTTTCATGCTGATAGGAGAGTAGAACATGAGAAAAGTACAGTTCACCGAAACCGTCATGCGGGACGCGAACCAGTCCCTGATGGCGACCCGTCTGCCTTATGCTGACTTTGAGGCGGTTCTGCCCGTCATGGATAAGGCCGGTTACTATTCCGTTGAGTGCTGGGGCGGCGCGACGTTTGACTCCTGCCTCCGGTACCTGAAAGAGGACCCCTGGGAACGCCTGCGGAACATCCGCAAGAACATGCCGAACACCCGGCTGCAGATGCTGCTGAGAGGGCAGAACCTGCTGGGCTACAAGCACTATCATGATGACGTGGTGGAGAAGTTTGTCGAGCTGAGCATCAAGAACGGCATTGATATCATCCGTATTTTTGACGCGCTGAACGACTTCCGGAATCTGGGGACCGCCCTGGAAGCCACCAAAAAGTACGCGACACCCCGGACCATCGCTTCCGGCTGCATCAGCTACACCCAGAGCCCTGTGCACACGGTGGAGAAGTATGTTGAAATGTGCAAGGAACTCGTGAAGATGGGCTTTGACACCCTGTGCCTGAAGGATATGGCCGGCACGATGAGCCCCCATGAGGCGGAGCACCTGATCAAGGGCATCAAGGATGCCGTCGGCGACGTTCCGGTGATCCTGCACACCCACTGCACCACGGGTATGGCCTACATGACCCTGACCAAGGCGATTGAGAGCGGCGTGGACGTGATCGATACCGCGACCAGCTGCTTCTCCAACGGCACCAGCCAGGCGGCCACCGAAACCATGTTCTACGCACTGCAGCAGTACGGCATTGAGACCGGCCTGGATGAGAAGATCATCAACCAGGTGAACGATTTCTTCAAGCCGGTGAAGCAGAAATATGTCGACAGCGGCCTGATCAACCCGAAGAGCATGGCCACCGACTCCCAGGCGCTGGTCTACAAGGTGCCCGGCGGCATGCTGAGCAACATGATCGCCAATCTGAAGGACATGAACGCCATGGACAAGTTTGACGAAGCACTGCTGGAGATTCCCGCGGTCCGCAAGGATCTGGGCTATCCGCCGCTGGTCACGCCTCTGAGCCAGATGGTCGGCAACCAGGCGGTTACCAACGTGCTGGTAGGTGAGCGCTACAAGAACATTTCCAACGAAGTGAAGAACTACTTCCGCGGTGAATACGGCATCGCTCCCGCGCCCGTGAACGCGGAGCTGGAAGCCAAGATCCTGGGCGAGGGCGGCAAGCCCGTTGACTGCCGGATCGAAGACTCCAAGCGCACCGGAGACGACTTCCGCAAGGCGAAGGAAGCCCTGGGCGAGCTGGCTGAGACCGAAGAGGACCTCATGAGCTATATCTGCTTCCCGAAGCAGGCGGAAGACTTCCTCAAGGCGCGCAAGGCGGATCAGGAAAAGAAGGTCAAGTATACCATCGTTGAGGCGTAAGGAGGATGGCAGACAATGAATGAAGAAGTCGTAACCACCGCCGTCCGGACTGCAGTCAGCGGAACCAAAATGGCTTTCGGTGACGCAATGGTGGACGCCGTTCTCGGCTATCTGGTGGTTTTCATCGGCCTGACGCTGCTGATGTGCGTGGTGATTATCGCGGGCAAGATCATGGTCAGCAAGGCGAAGGAAAAGGAAGCCGTGTCTGCACCCGCTCCGGCTGCGCCTGCCCCGGCGGCCGCTCCCGCGGTACCGAAGGAAAAGGCTCCCGGCAGCGCCGGCGAGGTGAAGATCTACGATACGGATCCGCGTGATGCCGCAATGATCATGGCGATTGTGGCGGATAAGCTGCAGAAACCCCTGAACGAGCTTCGGTTCGTATCCATCAAGGAGGTAAAGTAAGATGAAGTATAAAGTGACCCTGAAGGGGAAGACCTATGAAGTGGAAGTGAATCAGGGCGAGGCCATGATTCTGGACGAATATGAAGCTTTCGCGCCGGCGCCTGCCGCGGCTCCCGCCCCGGCTGCTCCCGCAGCACCCGCGGCTGCCCCCGCTCCCGCCGCTGCTCCCGCAGCGCCTGCAGCCGTAGCCGGCGAACAGGTAGTCAGCCCCATGCCCGGTACCATCGTGAAGGTCAATGTTACCGCGGGCAAGGCCGTGAAGAGCGGTGAAGTGCTGGCGGTGCTGGAAGCCATGAAGATGGAAAACGAGATCATGGCTCCCCATGACGCCACTGTGCTGCAGGTCCTGACCGATGTCGGAACGAAGGTGGATACCGGTACGCCCATCATGGTACTGGGCTGAGGAGGGGAAAAAGATGCTACAATCCCTTGCAAACCTGGTCACTGAATCCGGTTTTGCCAATATCCTGACCTCCGGGGACGGATGGAAAAACCTTATCATGATCGCCATCGCGTGCGTGCTGCTGTATCTGGGCATCAAAAAGCAGTATGAGCCGCTGCTGATGGTCGGTATCGCCATGGGCTGCCTGCTGGCCAACGTCAGCGCTCTCAGCAAATCTGACGCGCTGTATCATCAGGCGCTCTGGGACGCTTTCCTGCAGGAGGGCGGCGAGTTCTACCATGACTACGGTCATATCCTGGCCCACGGCGGCCTGATCGATATCCTTTATATCGGCGTGAAGGCGGGTATTTATCCGTGCCTGATCTTCATCGGCATCGGTGCGATGACGGACTTCGGTCCGCTGATCTCCAACCCGAAGAGCCTGCTGCTGGGCGCCGCGGCGCAGTTCGGCGTTTTCTTCGCCTTCCTGGGCGCGAACCTGCTGGGC
>JAFRNK010000126.1 GCA_017430225.1 Clostridia bacterium
CTTGGAGTAGTTGGTCTCGCGGTTGATCTTCAGCGGCACGTTGTGCGCTTCGGCGTAGTCGATTTCCTCTTCACGGGACTGGATGGTCCATTCGCGCCAGGGGGCGATGATCTTCATATCCGGGGCGAAGTGCTTGATCGCGAGCTCGAAGCGGACCTGATCGTTGCCCTTGCCGGTGCAGCCGTGGCAGATGGCGTCAGCGCCTTCCTTGAGCGCGATCTCTACCAGGCCTTTGGCGATACAGGGACGCGCCGTGCTGGTGCCCAGCAGGTACTCTTCGTAGATAGCGCCGGCCTGCATGGTGGGGATGATGTAGTCGTTCACGTATTCGTCCGTGAGGTCGAGGATGTACAGCTTGCTCGCGCCGGTCTTGAGGGCCTTTTCCTCGAGGCCTTCGAGTTCGTCCGCCTGGCCCACGTTGCCGGACACGGCGATGATTTCGGGATTGCCGTAGTTTTCCTTCAGCCAGGGAATGATGATGGACGTATCCAAACCGCCGCTGTAGGCGAGTACTACCTTCTTGATGCCTTCTTTACTCATGGTGCTTCCTCCTTTGCTCACAACCGAGCATGCGCATATTATACACGCAATATACGCTTTGTCAAGGGGTTTTTATGAATTTTATTCAGAAAATTTTATTAATTTTGCATATTTAACGAATAATATGCATAAAACGCTGTATTTCGATTGTTCAGGCGCGGCCGAACTCCCGCGAACCGGGCTTTTTCATGTTCTTCTCTTGTGTTTCGGCCTGTTCCGGTGTATACTTTTGTTGCTGAAACTGCCGGGCACGGCGCTCCGGCGAACAGGTGACCACAGGAGGATATATTATGAAGGTTTTTATATCAGCCGATATTGAAGGAACCGCCTTTACGACCTACTGGGACGAGACGGAGCGGGACAAATCATACTATGCTGCGGCGCAGCTCGAAATGACGCGTGAAGTCCGCGCGGCGATCGACGGCGCGATGGCCGCCGGGGCGACGGAGATCCTGGTCAACGACGCGCATGATTATGCGGTCAACCTGGATCCCAACGAAATGCCGGCCTGCGTGGAACTGATCCGCGGCTGGTCCGGCAGCCCGATGGGCATGGTCGAAGGCATCGACGAGAGTTTTGACGCGGCAATGTTCGTCGGCTGGCATTCGCCTGCCGGTACCTGCTTCAATCCGCTTTCCCATACGATGAGCACCAAGAACGCCAGGGTCACGCTGAACGGCATTCCCTGCTCCGAGTTTCTCCTCTACAGCTGGGCGTGTGCCATGCGCGGCGTGCCGTCCGTGCTGCTCGCCGGTGACAGGCACCTGACCGAGATTTCCCGCCCCCTGCATCCCGGGCTGCATACGGTGGCGGTCAAGGATGGCTTCGGCGGCATGACGCGCTGCAAAGCGCCGGTGCTCGTCCATCAGGAGATCCGTGAGGCTGCGGAAGCGGCCCTGCGGCAGGATCTTTCGAAGGCCCGCATCGAACTGCCGAAACGCTTCACTTTTGAGATCTCGTACCGTCAGCCCAAGGACGCGGTGCGTTATTCCTACTATCCCGGCTTCAAACTGGTGGACGATCTGACCATCCGCATGACCACGGCGGATTATATGAACGTGCTGCGCGCGGCGTGGTTCTGCCTGTGATGAAGAAGTTTCCGTTAAAACTGACGCTTCTGCTCTCGGCTGTCCTGCTCCTGCTGTGCGGGGCTGCCTTTGCGGAATCGCGCGAGATCACGATGGACTGCCGCTTTACCGCCACCTTCATGAGCGATGACGCGCGGCGGGTCACGGACGATGATTACAACAATTATTGGCACAGCACGGGCGGCGTGCTGAATGTGAGACTGCCTGCGGGCATCACCGCGCAGGGCATCCAGCTTTCTTTCCTTGAAGAAGCTGTCCCGGTGACGGTGGAAGCGGCGGACGTTTCCGACAGTGTGACCGGACAGGCGGTCTATGATCAGAGATACCTGAACGCCTATATCCCGCTGCCGTCGGACGGCTATTATCATATTTCTGCAACGGATCCGAAGACCGAACTGCGCCTGAACCGCGTCCGGGTGTTTTCCGGGGACGAGATGCCGCCGGACGCACAGAACTGGCGCGAGCCGGAAGGCCCGGTCGACCTGCTGCACATCGTCACGCATCCGGACGACGAGCTGATCTGGTTCGGCGGGCTTCTGCCCACTTACGCGGGCGAACGGGGCATGAACGTGCTGGTCGCCTATGCGGCGACCCACGGCGCGCTGAAGACCGGGCGCCTCAACGAACTGCTGGACGGGCTGTGGGTGTGCGGGGTGCGCTCCTATCCGATTATGGGGCCTTTCCCGGATTTTCAGGTCGAGTCGATCCCCGCGGTCGTCAAGCGCTGGGGCGAGAACGCCGCCCAGGCCTGGTGCACGGGACTCATCCGCGAGTTCCGGCCCAAAGTGGTCGTGACGCACGACATCCGCGGCGAGAGCGGCCATATGCAGCACCAGACGCTTTCGCTGGCGGTCATCGACGCGGTGACGGAATGGGCAGGTGACGCGTCCCGCGATCCGGAAAGCGCAGCGGCCTTTGGGGTGTACACGCCGCAGAAGCTGTACATCCACCGCTACCGCCAGAACCAGATCTATCTGGACTGGGAGAAGCCCCTGAAGGCGTTCGGCGGTAAAACCGGCGCGGAAATCGCCCGCGCGGCTTTCCGCAAGCACGTCTCCCAGAAGAATACGCATTATACGATTTATCTGCAGGGACCGATGGACTCGCACTATCTCGGCCTATATTTCAGCACCGTGGGCGAGGACGTGGAAAAGGACGACATCTTTGAGAACGTCTGGCGTGAATGGAAAAGCTCCCGTCAGCCGTAGATTGACTCGAAGGCCTGTACAACGTTCCCGGCGAACTCCCGCTTGCAGTCACCGGGGGATTCCTGTATAATCCTGATGGATAAAACCTGATTCCGGGGTGAATGAAGATGAAAAAGATTCTTGCCGCGTCTGCCGCGATCCTGCTCCTGTGCCTGAGCTTTGCCTGTGCTGAAAACGCCCAGGTGCCTGCGTCAATCACGCGGGAAAGCGCGAGAGCGTTTGCATCGAAGCCGGACATGCGTACCCTGGTGATCCCTGAAGGGGTCAGGGTCATCGAACAATACGCCTTTGCGGAGACCGGCCTTGAACTGGTGACGCTGCCGGCTTCGCTGGAAGAAATGGCGGGCGACGCGTTTGACCTGAATGTGCAATTCATCGTGTATTACGGGAGCAAGGCGCAGAAACTGGTGGATCCGTATCATATCTATAAAGTGATTTCGAAGGACGCTCCCTATGACATCGAATTCGAAATCGAGGATCATGACGGCACCGCCAAAGCGGTCATCACCGGATACATCGGAACGGATGACGAACCGTATCTGCCGGATGAAATCGAAGGCGCGCTGGTATACCGTATCGGTCCGGAAGCGTTCAGAAATTCTGGAATCAAGTCAGTCCGTTTGCCGTCAAGCGTAGAAATCATCGATGATGCCGCTTTCAGCGACTGCGGTCTGCTGGCAAGCGTCGCGTTTTCCAACGGCCTGAACGAAATCGGGGCAGGCGCTTTTGAAAACTGTACAAGCCTTTCAAACGTTGCGCTCCCCGATACGCTCACAGCGATCAATAATCATGCGTTCGCAGGCTGCTCCCAATTGACTGAGATCACCATTCCTGAGTCCGTCACATCAATGGGTGACTGGGCGTTTGGCGGCTGCAGCAGCCTCGGCAAAGTGGTTTTGCCCGAGAGCGTGCAAGGCATTACCAATACAGTCTTCAAAAACTGTACCGCCCTCAAAGAAGTGACGATGAGCGTGGACCAGGAGTATACCGCGACAGTATTTGACGGCTGTGAAAATGTCGAGGTTATTCATTATACTGCGGGAAACGGCAAAAAGTATAACAAACAGGCCGGCAGCAGCTCATATTGTCTTGAATACGTGAGCAGAAGGGCTCTGAAAGTATTGGACTTTGGTGAGGGGATCACCGATATCGGCGATCAGGCCTTCGATGACAAGAATACGGAAAGCCCTGAGCTCTGTTTTGTGCTTGAGACTGTCCGTCTGCCGTCGACCCTGAAGACGATCGGCTATGCGGCCTTCCGTGGATTAACATACCTGACTGAAGTCAATCTGCCGGACGGGCTGCAGTCGATAGACAATGAAGCATTTGCAAACTGCTCCAGCCTGATACCTCCTTCCATTCCCGGCTCTGTTACCTATCTGGGCAACGATATATTTGCCGGCTGCAAAGAACCTGAATGATTCTGAAAGTGAGGTCATCCTATGAAAGCATTATTCATCGGCGGAACAGGCACGATCAGCGCGGCGATCGTCCGCAGGCTGGTCAACGAGCTGGGCTGGGAAGTCTGGCTGCTGAACCGCGGGAACCGTCCTGAGGCGGTGCCGGCGGGCGTCCATACGATTGTCGCCGACGTTCGGAACGAGGACGACGTTGCGCAGAAACTCAAGGGCATGACCTTCGACGTGGTCAGCGATTTTATCGGCTTCACCGTGGACGCGGTCGAACGCGACTACCGGCTGTTCAACGGAAAGACGAAGCAGTACATGTACATCAGCTCCGCTTCGGCCTACCATAAGCCGGCGGCGAGCTACATTATCACCGAAGGCACGACGCTCGCGAATCCGCACTGGGAGTACTCCCGCAACAAGATCGCCTGCGAGGAGTTCCTCATGCGGAAATACCGCGAGGAAGGCTTCCCGGTGACCATCATCCGGCCGAGCCATACCTATGACGAGCGGAACATCCCCCTCGGCGTACACGGCAAGCAGGGATTCTGGCAGGTCATCCAGCGGATGCTGGATGGCAAGCCGGTCATCATCCAGGGTGACGGCTCGTCGCTGTGGACGGTCACCTTCAACACGGACTTCGCTGTCGGCTATACCGGCCTGATGGGCAACCGCCACGCGATCGGCGAGGCGTTCCATATCACCGGTGACGAGACGCTGACCTGGAACCAGATTTACCAGACGATCGCGGACGCGCTGAACGTCCCGCTGCATCCCTATTACGTCGCTTCGTCTTATCTGGACGCCGTGGGAAAGCCGTACGGCTACGATTTCGAGGGCGGCCTGATCGGCGATAAGTCGGTCTGCGTCGTATTCGACAACAGCAAGCTCAAGCGGGCGGTGCCGGACATGCACACGTCCGTGCGTTTCGACCAGGGCGTGAGGATCGCGCTTCATTACGTCCTTTCACACCCCGGGGAGTGCCAGAAGCCGGATCCGGAGTTTGACCAGTGGTGCGACCGCGTCATCGCCGCGCTGGAAAAGTCCAAGGCGGAAGTATAATGAGGAGTTTCCGGAAACGATGATCGATCACCGTTTACTGTCCCTGCTCGCAGTCTACGAGACGGGCAGCTTTACCCGGGCGGCGGAGCGGCTGAACCTGTCACAGCCGACGGCCAGCCAGCATGTGCATCAGCTGGAAAAAGAGCTGCATGTGCATATCTTCGAGCGCGTACCCGGGGCTTTGCGGCTGACCCGCGAGGGCGATATCGTGGTGAAATACGCCCGCCGCATGCAGGCGCTGGACAATAACCTGGTCGAAGCGCTCGCCATGGAGCGCACCCAGGTGACCAGCCTGACGGTCGGAATTACCCACACGGCGGAGAGCAACGCCATTGCGGAGACGCTGGCCCGTTTTGTGAACCTGCGCGGGCAGATGAGCATCAAAATGATCACCGGTTCGGCTAACGAGCTGTTCGAAGCTCTCAAGAATTACGAGCTGGACATGGCCATCGTGGAGGGCTCCGTCTCCGACCAGCGGTTTCATTCCGTCATGCTGGATACGGACTGCCTTGTGCTGGCGGTCGCGCCGGAGCACCCTCTGGCCCAGCATAATATGGTGACCGTCGAGGAACTGAAGCGCGAAAAGCTGATCCTGCGCCTGCCTGACTCGGGGACGCGCAGTCTCTTCATTTCCGCGCTCGAGACGCATAACCTGCATTTGAACGACTTCAACGTCGTGCTGGAAATCGACAACATCGCGACCATCAAGGACCTGATCCGCCGCGGTTTCGGCGTGTCCGTGCTGCCGCGAAGCACCTGCATGGACGAACTGAGCAAACGAAAAATGGTGGCGCTGCCTATTGAAAACCTGACGATGATGCGCGAAATCAACCTGGTGTATTCCCGCGATTTCGGGCATCCGGAACTGCTGCAGGACATCGTGCGCTGCTACAACGATCTGAGCGGAGGCCAGCAGTCGAAACCGGTGCGGTCTGGCCGCGGCTTATTATAAGGAGGAGCATATGGACAACAAACAGGCGGGCCGTCGGAAGAATATATCCGGCACGGGCAAACAGATCCAGACGCACGGCACTGCGCAGGGGCAGGGGCCGGTCGGTTCGCAGAACGGATACAGCGGACGGAATATGAACGGCCCCTCGGGACCGCGTCCGACGGGCGGCGGCAACGGCGGCAGGAACGGCTCGCCGCAGCGCTCCGGCGGCGGCGGTGGCAAGATGGGTCTGATCGGTATCCTGATACTGCTTCTGCTGGGCGGCGGCGGGGGACTCAGCGGCCTTTTCGGCGGTTCTGACGACGTGGCGCAGGTCAGCCCCACGGCAGTCCCGTACTACGCGACATCCGTGCCTTACAGCGCGACCGCGACCCCGCGCAGGACGAACGCGCCTGTTTATACCGCGGAGCCGCAGCAGGAATTGAGCGGGCTGGAAGGCTCCGGCTTGAGCGACCTGCTGAACATGTTCATGGGCTACGGCGAGAGCAACAGTGGCTTTACCGATGTGGGCAGCCTTTCCTCGCTGTTCTCGGAAAGCGCGTACCAGCCCACGGCAATCCCGACGGCGACGCCCAAACGCGTGGCCACGAAGAAACCGACAGCCACGAAGAAAGCGACTGCGACCAAAAAGGCCTCGGCGACAGCGAAACCCGCTGCGGGCGCCGTGCGCGCGCCTTATACCGCTATCAAGGGCAACGGTCAGGATACCGTGACCCTGATGGTCTATATGTGCGGCACCGACCTGGAATCCAAATCTGCCATGGCGACCCGTGATCTGCAGGAAATGCTGGCGGCTTCGTTTGGCGACAACCTTCGCGTGATCATCCTGACCGGCGGCTGCGCCAACTGGCGCAACAACCTGGTTTCCAGCCGGTACAACCAGATCTGGCAGGTCAAGAAGGGCAAGCTCCAGTGTCTGAGCGAAAACAACGGTTCAGGCTCCATGGTCAGCCCGTCCACGCTCTCGAACTTTATTCAGTATTGCGCGCAGAACTTCCCCGCGAACCGTTACGGGCTGATCATGTGGGACCACGGTTCCGGCTCGGTCAGCGGCTACGGCTATGACGAGAAGAACCCGCGCGCAGGCGCTATGAACCTGGCGGGCATCAGCCAGGCGCTCACCCAGGGCGGGGTCAAGTTCGACTTCGTCGGCTTCGACGCCTGCCTGATGGCGACGGTGGAAAACGCGCTGATGCTGAACAGCTACGCCGACTACATGATCGCCTCCGAGGAGACGGAACCCGGTTACGGCTGGTATTATACCGACTGGCTGAACGCGCTCGGGAAGAACACATCCATGTCCACCTTGGAACTGGGTCAGAGGATCGTGGACGATTTCGTGCGCACCAGCGGGCAGCAGGCTGCCGGCCAGAAGACCACGCTGTCCGTGATCGACCTGGCGCAGCTGAACGCGGCGGTGCCGAACAAGCTGACTGCTTGGGCTCAGTCCATTTCCGGGATGATCGAGAAAAAACAGTACCAGGCCGTCTCCAACGCGCGCAACGGCGCGAGGGAGTTTGCCGAAAGCAACCGCCTGGACCAGGTGGACCTGGTCGACCTAGCGCAGCGCATGGGCACGGCGGAAGGCACGGAGCTGGCCAGCGCGGTGCAGAGCGCGGTCAGGTACAATCGCACCTCCTCCAACATGCGCAACGCTTACGGTCTGTCCATCTACTTCCCCTACAAGAAGCTTTCCAACGTGGATAAAGCTGTCAGTGCCTACAATCAGCTGGGCATGGACGACAGCTATATCGACTGCATCCGCCAGTTCGCCAGCCTGGAGCTGAGCGGCCAATCCGTCAGCGGCGGTTATTCCAGCCCCTGGGGCGCGCTGTCGGGCAGCGGCTACGCCGGCCAGAGCGCTTACGGCGACATGGATATGCTGAGCGAACTCCTGGGCGGCTTGCTGGGCGGCGGTTACGGCCGCGTGCGCGGCATGGACAGCGGCAATACTGCCTTCCTTTCCACAACCGCGCTGTCCGGCCAGGAGCTCACCGCTTACCTGTCTGAGAACATGATCGACCCGAGCCTGCTCGTCTTCACCGATACAGCGGACGGCAAGCGCCTCACCCTTCCCGAAGACCAGTGGGCGATGGTGCAGGAGATCGCCCTGAACCTGTTCTATGACGACGGCCAGGGCTACATCGACATGGGTCTTGACGGGCTGTATACGCTGACGGAGAACGGCATCATCGCGGATACGGAAGGCACCTGGCTGGCTATCGACGGGCAGCCCGTGCCCTATTACCAACTCTCCGGTGACGAGGACAACCGCACCGGCTATGTGCCCGCCCTGCTGAACGGCGACCGTGTGCAGCTGCTGATCTCCTTTGATCCCGAAGGCCGGGGCTACATCGTCGGCGCGCGCGCGGACTATGTTAAAGGCGAGACCGAGACGATCGCCAAGAGCCTGTCGGGCCTGCCCATCGGCGCGAAGCTGCAGTTCCTGTGCGATTACTACGCCTACGACGGCACCTACTACGAGACGAGGCTGCTCGGCGATCCGATCACGGTGACGGCGGATACCCTGGCCGTGACGGACGTCTATATCGACGGCTCCAATGCCCGCCTGACCTACAAGCTGACTGACATCTACAACCAGGAGTACTGGACGGAGTCGTACCGGCTCAGCGACTGATCACTTTGAAAGGTTTATTCTGAAATGACGATCTGGGATTTTATCTCTCTTCTGGGCGGCGTCGGGCTTTTCCTGTACGGCATGCTCATCATGTCCACGGGGCTCAAAAAGGCCGCCGGCGACCAGCTGCGCACCATCCTGGAGCGCGTGACGACCAATAAAATAGCGGCTGTGGTGATCGGCATCGTGGTGACCATGCTCATCCAGAGTTCGTCCGCCACGGACATGATGGTCATCGGCTTCGTCAATTCCGGATTGATGAACCTGGGGCAGGCCATCGGCGTCATCATGGGCGCGAACATCGGTACTACGATCACCGCGCAGATCACCGCGTTCAATCTGACTGCCCTCGCGCCCCTGATGGTCTTCATCGGCGCCATCATGTACATATTCATCAAGAAGCCGCTGGTGCAGCATATCGGCAGTATCATCCTCGGCTTCGGTATGCTGTTCGTCGGCATCGGCCTGATCAAGAGTTCCATCGTTCCCCTGTCGAACAGCAAAGGTTTCCAGGAACTGCTGGCGGCGCTCTCGAACCCGCTGGTAGCGGTTCTGTTCGGCGTCGGGTTCACGGCGCTGCTTCAAAGCTCGTCCTCATCGGTGGTCATCTTCCAGGCGTTTGCGGTAGAAGGGCTGCTGACCTACCAGCAGTGCGTATACCTGGTCATCGGTGCGGCCATCGGGTCCGTGGCGCCGAACCTGCTGGCGTCCCTGACCGCAGGGCGCAACGGCAAGCGGTCGGCACTCCTGAACCTGTATTTCAACCTCTTCCGCGCGGCGCTCCTGCTGATCGTGATCACAGTGTTCCCGATGGTGCTCAGCTGGATCCAGCTGCTGTCGCCTAACGACGTCGCTCGCCAGGTTGCGAATACGCACACCATCTTCGCCATTGCGGCAGTCCTGGCGGCCCTGCCGCTGACCAAGTACATCGTGATGCTGGCTGAACGTACGGTTCCGCTGAAGGATTATGAAAAGCGGGCGATGGACGAACAGAAGCTGGTATACCTGGTCAACGCTGAGCGCAGTGTGCCTGCGGTCGCAATGAAGCAGGCTATGCTCGAGGTCGTCCGTATGGGCCGGATGGCCCGCGAAAATCTCGCCGCGGCGCTTACGTACTTCTTTAATCCAACGCAAGAAGATCTGTATACTCGGGTCCTGGAGCGGGAAAAAACGATCGATTATCTGGATCATGCCATCAGTGACAAG
>JAFRNK010000127.1 GCA_017430225.1 Clostridia bacterium
AACCCGTCCATCTCAGTAACGGTGAACTGGTGATGATCCAGGGTGAAGCTGTCGCCGACCTCTGGCACCTTCTCCAGCATCTCGCTGGCCCAGCCGCCCACGGTATCCGCGTCGTACTCGTCGTCTTCCACGCCGAACTTTGCCAGCAGCTCTTCCAGCTGCATATTGCCGTCCACGATCAGGGTGCCGTCTTCCTGCTCCACGACTTCCTCGCTGACCTCGTCGTGCTCGTCGTAGATCTCGCCGACCAGCTCTTCCAGCACGTCTTCCATGGTCACGATACCGTCGGTGCCACCGAACTCATCCAGCAGCACAATCAGGTGTGTCTGGCTCGTCCGGAACAGCTTCAGCAGGTTGCTGATCGACAGGGTAGCCGGGGCAAACACCGGCTCCTTCATGATCTTCGTGATATCCGTGATGCCCTCATGGGTCATCTTGTAGAAGTCCTTCTCATGCAGGATACCGATGATATGGTCCAGGTCTTCATGATAAACCGGAATCCGGGAGAACCAGGTGTCACGGAACGCGTCAGCGGCTTCCTCAATCGTCGCGTTGTCCTCCAGGGCGGTCACGTCCACCCGGGGCGTCATGATATCCGCGGCGTTCTGGTCGTTAAACTCGATGGCGGAACGGATCAGTTCGCCTTCTTCTTCCTCAATGTCGCCCTCAGTCTGCGCCTCGTCGATCATGGTCATCAGCTCATCTTCGATCTGGCTTTCTTCCTGCGCCGGCTTCACCAGCTTCGCCAGCAGTTTCCGCCACAGGGCAAACAGCCAGTCCAGGGGCTTCAGCACCGTCACCAGGAAGCGGATCACGTGGCTGACGGACATGGCGTATTTCTCCGGTTGCTGCTTGGCCAGCGTCTTGGGGCCGACCTCGCCCAGGAAGAGCACCAGCACGGTCATCATAATGGAGGCGATGGTCGTAGCCAGGTCTTCCTGACCCGGTAAAATACGCGTGGTGAACAACAGGGTGGCGATGGCCGTGCCCACGATGTTCACCAGGTTATTGCCGATCAGGACAGTTGTAATCAGAGAGTCATATTTTTCAAGCAGACTGAGCGCTGTCTGTGCTTTTTCTTTCCGGGGGCCGTCTACGGTCTTCAGTTTAACACGGTTACAGGCGGAATAAGCCGTCTCCGTTGCGGAAAAGAACGCTGAAAGCGCGATACACAGGATCAGGGCAAGCCATAGACCCATGATAATGATTCAATCCTTTCAGAAACTCACACTTGTCAAAAATGGCATGTTCCGCTTATGCGAAACAAAGGAATTATACCATGTAAACCCTTTATTTGCAACAAGTGCGGCGGTTGTGCAATCTCTGCGTATATGTTATCATGATGCATGTATTGGACATCGATCAATAATAGGGAATCAAAAGTACCTCTCATCGCCTTTGAACCATGCGTCAGCCAGGTCATAAATGGGGTCCGTGTTACGGCGGAGACTGTTAAGATTGTGTAAGGACTGAAAAATAAGCACGTCTATTTCTCTCTTTTTGCAATGTATTTTCATTCCTTTGCAATATAGAATAAAGCTAACAAAAAAACGTGGAAAGGAGGATTCCGCATGGATCAATTCTCGCTTAATCTCATCATGATCATCGGCTTCGTGCTCGGCTCCGGCCTTATCGTACTGGAGGCCTTTATGCCCGGCTTCGGAGTAGCAGGCATCTGCGGTGTTGTCATGGAGATTGCCGCGCTTTACTGCTGCTGGCAGCTGTTCGGAGTCGGCACAGCGCTGCTGGCCTTAGTGGCTGTGCTCGTGCTGATCGCCCTGGCACTCCTCATTTCCTACCGGAGTGCTATGAGCGGCCGTCTCAGCAAGTCTCCCCTGGTGCTGAAGGATACCGAGGTACCCGCCGGGGAAGCCAAGCCGGATCACTGGATCGGCATGGAAGGCGTCGCAGTCACTTCCCTGCGTCCCGCCGGTCAGATTGAGATTGACGGCACCCGCCTGAACGCGGCCAGCGACGGAGAGTTCATCAAGCGTGGTACTCCGGTTCTGGTCACCGGTGCCGAAGGCGATCACTATACAATTCGCCGCAAAGACTGAAACAGGATTGAATGTAAACAATTTTAAGGAGGAATAACACTATGCCCGGTTCAGCAGCTCTCATTATAGCCATCGTTGTCATCGTAATCATTGCCCTGGCTATTTTCCTTCACTTCGTGCCCATGGGTCTGTGGATCTCCGCCCTGGCCAGCGGCGTGCACATCCCGATCAGCGCCCTCGTTGGTATGCGGATCCGCCGGATCGTGCCCCAGCGCCTGGTATACCCCCTGATCAAGGCCAACAAGGCCGGTCTGGACCTGACCATCAGCCAGCTGGAAACCCACTACCTGGCCGGAGGTAATGTGGACCGCGTCATCAACGCCCTGATCGCCGCCCAGCGCGCCAACATCGAAATGGCTTTTGAAAAAGCCTGCGCCATCGACCTGGCCGGCCGTGACGTTTTCCAGGCTGTGCAGATGAGCGTTACCCCGAAGGTCATTGAGACCCCCGTGGTTGCCGCCATCGCCAAGGACGGTATTGAACTGCGGGCCAAAGCCCGTGTGACCGTGCGCACCAACATCGAGCGCCTGGTCGGTGGTGCCGGTGAAGAAACCGTTATCGCCCGTGTCGGCGAAGGTATTGTTACCACCGTCGGTAGCGCCGAAACCCACAAGCAGGTTCTGGAGAATCCTGACCTGATCAGCCGCACCGTGCTGGACAAGGGCCTGGATGCCGGTACCGCTTACGAAATCCTCTCCATCGATATCGCGGACGTGGACGTCGGCCGTAACGTCGGTGCCCAGCTGCAGATGGACCAGGCCGAAGCCGACCGCCGCATCGCCCAGGCGAAGGCGGAAGAGCGCCGCGCAATGGCTGTTGCCCACGAGCAGGAAATGAAGGCTTCCGTGCAGGAAATGCGCGCGAAGGTGGTCGAGGCCGAGGCCGAAGTGCCGCGCGCCATGGCAGCCGCGCTGCGTGACGGCAAACTGGGTGTCCTGGATTACTACCAGATGAAGAACACCATTGCCGATACCGAAATGCGTGAATCCATCGCCAAAGCCAGCACTCCCCAGCAGACCGCCGGCGAACAGCCCAAAGGAAAAAAATAATGAACAATTAACCGCTGCGACGGAGAAGATTCTTCAACTCCGTCGCACGCGGCTCCGTTCAGAATGACGCCAGGCACGCAGCAAGTCATTCCGAGCATCTGGTTTATAGCATTCATTCTGAATTCTGATTTCTGAATTCTGAATTGAAGAAAGGAGTATCCTTTCGATGAATTCCTCGGTTCTTTTTATCTTTTTGATCATCTGGCTCCTCATCGCCCCGATCATGAAGCTCAGTAAACAGGTGAAGAAGCAGGCCACAAAGAACACAGAAGCCCCACAGGCCGCACCGCAGAAGCAGCAAAAGGCTCCCAAAGCGGAAGCTCCGCAGCCCGCACCTGTCCCGCAGTCTGAAGAGGGTTCCTTCTTCCGCCCGACAGTCATGCAGCCTACCATCACCGTCACAGAGCACAATGATTCGATTTACCAGGGCAGCATGAGCGCCGATACCGGCGAAGGATATGATCCCTGCCACGATGAGCAGCTTGCTCCCCTCTCCGCCGCCCAGGCCGCGGAGCCCGTCACTGAAGTGGCTGGTCCCGGCCTCCAGCTGAGCTGGACCGGCAGCGACATCGTCAACGGCATCGTGATGAGCGAGATCCTGAAGAGAAAATAACAAAAAGGAACTGTCTCTTATGAGGCAGTTCCTTTTTTATTTTCTCAACTCTACACTCGTCACTGTTCACTCTGCACTGATTACTCTTCACTATTGCGGCGGGAACAGTGACAGGGGGACAGGCACTCAGTCAACGTTTTCATCGAAAACTATGACAGATTGCCAGTCCCCAGCAGTCACATTCCCGCCGCACTTCTCCGCAGCGTCCTACGTTGTCATCTCGACCAAGCGAAGCGCGTGGAGAGATCTCCCCTCCCGTTCACGTTCGGGAACGCGACCGGAACACCTTTGCTATGCTTTTCTTGGCAGACACTATCTACAATGTTCGTCGCAGACGAACATATCAT
>JAFRNK010000128.1 GCA_017430225.1 Clostridia bacterium
ACGGTATTCGAGGATAAACTGCTTTGGATCGCCCGGCAATACGCTGTGAAGGGCATCAAATACGCGGAAATCACGGATACCGCCCTGACGAAGCCGTCAGAGAGCATCCGGGTCCTCAGTCAGGCTCACCGGGTGATGCCTGCTGTCACGGCCGAAACAGGCGTCCTGATCCGTTTTCTGGCCGGTATACGCCGTATTCCGCTGACGATCGTCAAGGATCAGCGGACGCCGAATGACTATCTCTCCGACAACCTTCGCGTGATTCGAGCGATTGCACTGGATCCATATGTCGCGGGCGCGGATATCATCGGCGAAGAAATCAACGATATCATGGAGCTTCGCCAGGTCATTGGCCAGCTGGTCAAGCTGACGGCTGTCGAACCGGACTTTGTGATCAGGATTCACGCGGGGGAGAGCGATAGCCTGCGTGACAATGTAGCCAACAGCCTGAAATGTGTGCGCGAAGCGCTCGAACCGGGTCAGCCGATGCCCCATCTCCGCATCGGTCACGGCTTGTATACCTGCAACCTGAAAAGCCCCAAAGGCGAACGGCTGCTGCGTGAACTGAAAGAAAGCGGCGCAGTGCTGGAATTCCAGATCACCTCCAATGTCCGTCTGAACAACCTGAGCAACCTGGAACATCATCCGCTGAAAACATATCTGAACGCCGGAGTACGGTGCGTGCAGGGTACGGACGGAGGCGCGCTGTACGGAACGGATTCGATCGACGAAGAACTTTCGCTCGAAAAACTCCTGGAACTGAGCTTTGACGAGCTGAAACTGATGCGTGAGACGGATGCGATTGTATGCAGGGACGGGAAGGCTGCGTTTACCAGAAAACAGACGGACATGCATACAGACGGTAAAACCGTCGCGCAATGGCTGAAATCAAGAATGACAGCGTCAGATCAGCCTTGCGATACGCTCGTCCAGCGTGATCAGCGGCAGGAAGCCTCGGCCGTTCTTGCTGACAGATTAGGTACATTGCCTGCTGAACGCCTTCCGATCATCATTGCTGGCGGCAGTTTCAATAACAGCACACATCATACGGCGATGACCGAGCAGGGGAAAGCTTTGATCGACAGTCTGCTCACATCGTGTGATCCGGAACGTGTCGTATTCGTCATCGGCCACCGCCTGACTGGATATGAAGCATATCTGGTCAAAGAGAACCGCGGTCGAATTCCGGTACACGCCATCGTACCGACCATGCTGACGCAGGCTGAAACCAGCAGGCTGATTAACAGCAAAGCGACTGTCAGCCTGTCCATCGAGTCTTCCGGACTGGGTTTGTACAAGAGCTTTGCTTATGAGATATTCAAGCACAGGCCGTCGATCCTGCTGGCTTTTGACGGCAACGCTGCTGCTGCCAACCTGATCCAGGAAGCCAAAAACGGCCGTTATAAGTGCCGGATTTTTGTGAACCGGCGTTCCCGCGATCTGCTGCGCAAAGCGCAGACGCTGCAGGGCTACGTACATTTTCTGGAGGAAGAGGATCTTCTGAAAAGCTATCTTCCACTGCAAAAACCTCCCCGTTGACGGGGAGGTTTTTGAGTGCGGTAAATGAATATTACCTCTGCGCTTTTGCGGCGATCTGCTGTTTCTTCTGAATCTCAACGAGCTTGTTATACGTTTTTTCGTTCATGACGCCGTCGGCGCTGAGCTTGTTGGCTTTCTGGAAGCGTTTGACTGCGGATTGTGTCAGCGGCCCGTAATAACCGGTTGCGGTCGTATCCTTGAAATAACCGAGCTTTTCAAGCGTTTTCTGAAGCCAGAAAACTGTCATGCCGTAGTGGCGGGAGCGTAGGCGCTGGTAAGCGGGCGGCTCGGCGTCGAAATCGTAGCTTGAAGCGGGGATAACGGTGTTGCCGGCGTTTGATTTGCGGTATTTCGCGAAAGCTGCCAGTTCCTTGTCCGTATTGCCGTCATTGTGGATGGTCACGACTGTACCGGCACCGCAATTGTCATACACCCATTTCGCGTCAGTCGTGTGCAGACGGATACAGCCGTGCGAAGCGCGGGAGCCGAGATGGTTGAACGTCGACATGTTCGGGTTGTCCGGATTATAGTTGACGTACATGATGGAATGAAAAGCGATATTGTCGTCGATCTTGGTCCAGAACTGGGCTGTGCCGCCGCCCCATTTGGGAAAGGTGCACCAGCGCGCTTTCCGGCCGCTGAGCACATAAGTTCCGGGCTTGCTCGGGTACTTGGTCGTACCGGTGGAGCAGATCATCACGCGCGTCAGTACGGTATATTCCTTGTTCTCGTCATAGGTGTAGACTTTGACGACCTGGTTGCGGACATCGACGTCCATGGCGTAAGGGACGGGAGTGGGTTCCGGACTCGGCCGCGGCGCGTCATTGACGGTCGCGACTTCCTGGTCGTTAAAGAGGACGTTCCACGTATCCTCGTTCACGATGCCGGTTTCGGGCAGGCCGTTGTTTTTCTGGAAAGCTTTCACAGCAGCCAGGGTATTCTTAAAGAAACCGGTCGTCGTCTTCTTGTAGGTGAAATAGCCCAGCTCCTTCAGGCGCTCCTGGACTTTCTGCACGTCGGCGCCTTTGCTGCCATATGCGAGCTTTTTCTTGTAGGGCACCGTTTCGGTGTAAACGGTGATCGGAGGCTTGGGCGTTGCGGTCGGAGCGGCGAAGATTTCGCGTTCGCTTAAATCGGAATTGAGCAGCGTCAGAGTTTCGATGTCCGCGTCGCCGCTGACTTCGAGGCTGTAGAGCTGCTGGAACATACTGACAGCCTGCTGGGTGGTCGCGTCATAATTGCCGGTGATTTCGCCGGAGTAGAGCGACTTCTCCTTCAGGCGTGTCTGCAGCGCGGAGACGAGATTCCCCGTGTCGCCGACTTTCAGGGGCAGATAGCAGTTGCCGAAAATCACTTCCTGCGTGTCGTCGTCCGCGATCCCGGTTTCTTCGATTCCGTAATTGGCCTGAACCGCCTTGACAGCATCAGCGGTTGCCTGGTCATACTTACCGCTCGCGGCTGCAAGATATCCTGTTTCAACCAATCTGGCCTGCAGATTATCGACCATTTCACCTGTATCGCCGGTTTTCAGTTCTTCAAACGTTACAGGTACCGGGTCTTCGGTATCGACATCTTCAGCCTGTACACTGACAAGGCTGCACAGGATGAGCAGGACGCACAGCAGCGCCGCGATCGGGTGTTTTCTGTTCATAAGCCACCTCAATAAATAGACGTTAAAAAAGCAGGGATCTCTCCCTGCCTATATTGAAATACAAACCGCGCCATTTGTCAACTCTTTTTTACGAAAATATGACAATATTTTTACAATTATATAACGGAAATATAAATGCCTGGAAGCGGGTCGCCTGAAAAGTAGCTGTCGACCCTCCAGTGCCCGAAGTGCGTCATCATTTTGTGATGCCTGGGGAGGTCGATATGCAGGGTTTGTACCGGTTCTGAAGATGTGGGTCTAAACGTGAACGCAACAACCTCGCTGTGCCAGGAACATTTCACTGACTCTCCGTCCTGCACAAAGCTCTCTGCAGGAGGCATTCGCTCTGTGCTTTGCCGATCTAGAATAAAGCCTTCAGATGATTGGGAGAAATACAAAGCGGCAAGAGGACGATTGGCACATGCAAATGCCCGGGATGTGTCCAATTCTGTTTCCATGAGCAGGCAGGACGAAACAGCCGGAAACAGGATTTCCTGACCATCCAGATCCATGCGGCCCTGGACAATGTAAATCTGGCATGTTGTTTCCCGATGCACTGAAGTCAGCTCAATATCCCACATGAGGCGTTGGCCGGAACCGCTTTCGATAAACCCACTCAGGAAAGATGATCGTTTGCTCTGGCTCATCCGAAATCGAAAGTATTTTGAATCGACTACCAGCCATTTTTCCACGCTCGGTGCAGCCAAAGAAAAGAACGGCAGCTTTCTTTCGAGGCGATGAAAGGTGCCGTCATAGCGATTGATGATCTGGACTGTTGCCTGTGTATAGAGACGTTCGCGGATCACGGCGCACTGCCATGCCGCACCGGGGGAAAGCACGGTCGCACAGAAGGTATGGGCCGGCGCTGTGTTCCCCGCAGCTTTGGTCATTGCTGAACTTCCTCGATCATTTCCAGGATACGGGCAGTGCCGTTGATTTCCGGAGCTTCTTCGAGCGCTTTGAGGAGAGCGTCTTTCTGTTCAAACAGCTGATGGATATGGCTGACGAGGGTCTCCCGTGTCATCTTTTCCTGCTCGAGTACCATGGCGAGACCGCGCTGCTCATAACTGCGGGCATTCAGAACCTGGTCGCCGCGGGACGCTGAAAGGGGATAAGGGATGAGCAGCATGGGCTTCTTCAAAGCCTGAAGTTCACACAGTGAATTGCTTCCCGCGCGGGAGAGAACGGCGTCCGCAGCCGCAAACAGATGGGGCAGTTCGTCACTGACGAAATCGAACTGGGCGTAGCCGGGTGTGCCTGAAAGACTCTCGTCAATATTCCCTTTGCCGCAGATGTGGATGATGTCCATATCCGGAAGCAGATCGGGGAGCGCCTCCCGCAAAACGCGGTTCACGCTCTGCGCGCCGAGGCTGCCGCCGGTCATCAGCAGGACAGGTTTGTTGCCTTTCAGATTGGCGATTCTCAGACCCTCTTCACGTTTTCCCTCAAACAGCTCGGGCCGCATCGGTGTTCCGGTCATCTCCGCCTTGTTGCCGAGCGCTTTGGCGCATTCGGGAAATGTAGTTGCGATTTTCTTCGCGAAGCGGGAGCAGAGCTTGTTCGCCAAACCGGGCGTCAGGTCGCTCTCGTGGCAGACTACCGGAACGCCGGCGCGCCAAGCACCCCAGACCACGGGCACGGCGACAAATCCGCCTTTGGAGAAACACACGTCGGGCTTCAGTTTGCGGATGATGCGGACGGACTCAAACGCGCCGGCCAGGACGCGGAACGGATCGGTAAAGTTTTTCCAGTCGAAATAACGGCGCAGTTTGCCGCTTTTGACGGCGTGATAGGTGATGCCTTCGATCCGGTTCATCATCCCGTGCTCGATGCCGTCTTCCGTGCCGATGTAATGGATTTCGTAGCCCTTTTTCTTGAGTTCCGGGATCAGCGCGAGATGCGGTGTCACGTGTCCGGCGGTACCGCCGCCGGTCAGTACGATCGTTTTCATACTATCTTACTCGCTGAAAATCAGCAGCCTCCCGCAGGTCTCGCATTCCACTTCCTTGCCGGACTGGACGTCTTTGACGATGCCGGAGGGCAGCGACATATTGCAGCCGGTGCACTGGGAACCGATCATTTTTGCCAGCGGCGGGAAGCTGTGCCGTTTGATGGCCTGGTACTTATCCAGATACGCCTGGCTGAGCGGCTTGGCTGCCTCGTCGGCTTTCTCCTTGGCCGCGTTCAGGCGCTCGTTCATTTCCTTGAATTCGGCGTCATACACTTCCTTGACCTTATCGAACTCTTTCTTCGTACGGGCGGCGCGCATTTTCACATCGCGCTGCATCTTTTCGCGTTCGACGCTGTCAGTACGGATGCGCTTGATTTCGCCCTCATAGTCGTTGAGGTTGCTGATAAGGCGCTTCACTTCGGCGATATAGCGCTCGGTTTCCTCTGTGTTCTCAGGCTCGTTGGTCTGGAGCTTCTCCTGGATCCCCTGAATCTGGCTTTCGGTGCGTTTGATCGCGTCAGAAAGGGCTTCCAGCCTGTCCTGCATGGTAAGGACTTCTTCACTGATACGGTCCAGGTTCTTCTGCAGTGAAAGCAGGCTGTCACGGTATTTGACCAGCTGCTGACGGTTGGGGGAACGCTTGATCTCTTTGGAGATGCGCTCCACTTCGATGTCTGCGGTCTGGTAATCCCACAGTAAATTCAGTTGATTCATGGTAAACCTCCTCAATGGGTACTGGGAACGCTGATATGGTCAGCGTTCAGGGGAAAACGGGGAAACAGCGCCTGTACGGTTAAAGGAGCGCGCCGATAAACGGCAGGCACGCGCTCTCATAAATCCCGACGGATGAATCGCCGGGCAGGTTCTCCTTCAGATAGCGAATCAGACGGGGGATCATCGGCGCTTCGCTCGCATAGTGTCCTGCGTCATAGATGACCAGGCCGCGGGCAATCGCGTCAATGATCTCGTGGTGGCGGATCTCTCCGGTCAGGTAAGCCTGCGAACCGGCTGCCAGGGCAGCTTGGTAGCCTTCGCCGAACGCGCCGCCGCCGAAAGACATGGTCGTGATGAGACTGCTGCCGCTGCCGTACATGCGCACAGGGGCGTCGATCCGGGCTTCGATCAGGTTTTTGACCTGATCCGCGGCCATGGGGGCAGGCAAATCACCGGTAAAAAGATAGCCTTCCTGTCGCAGGCCGGTGACGCCGATGGCTTCTGCTGAAGAGGCGCTGCCACTCAGGATCGACTGATCCCAGTTGGTGTGAGCGGCGATCAGGCTGATGCCGTTCATGATCAGTGCGCGGATCGTATCCGCTTCCGGATCGCCCAGAATCAGCGTTTTGCGGCCGTGGAACATGAGCGGATGATGGGAAACGATCAATTCTGCGCCTAAATTCTTCGCTTCCTCGACAGTTGCTGTGGTCACGTCGAGCGTGCAGAGGATGCTGTTCACCGGATTGTCCCATCCACCGACCAGAAGGCCTACGTTGTCGTAGGCCTCCGCAGTTTCAAAGGGTGCGAACTGGTTGATGCAGTCATGGACTGCTCTGACTGTCAGCGGATGCACGGACAGCCTCCTCTCTGAGCCACTCATAACAGCGGATCCCTTCCGGACTCCTGCTGGGCTGGTATGCGGCGAGCTTACGGGCGAGATACGCGCGGTAGGCGGATGAACTGGTTTTCATGAGGCATGGGCCCAGAAATAATGTGCGTTCGTCCGGCATCTGCGCATCGGCACTGCGTTGCGCGCGCTCCAGGACATAATAGCGTCCGCCGCAGAATACGACGATTTCCTCACGGATCTCATATCCCCAGCGATAGAGGCTTCTGCGGACGCGGGCATGCTCGGTATGAGTTGAAACGATCAGCGTTTCCGGCAGCCGTTCTTCCGGTGCGCTTTCAATGATTTCTGCCGCTGTGTTGCCGCCCATGCCAAGGATGGCGGCGGCATCAACAGGTTCGGGCAGCGCCGTGAGCCCGTCTCCGACTGCGAATGCTGCACGTTCGGTCAGGCCTTGGATCTGTACATTCCTGCGCGCCTGCTTCAGCGCGTCCGCACTCAGATCGGTGATCCACATGCGCTGCGCCTTGTTTGTTTTAAGCAGATGGCAGGCGAGCAGACCGTGGTTGGCGCCGATATCAGCGCCGATCCTGACTGTGGGGAAGAGCCCGGCGGCTGTGCTCAGGCGCTCATCCATCAGTCCAGATAATCCTTGAGCTTCTTGGAACGGCTCGGGTGGCGAAGCTTGCGCAGGGCTTTGGCTTCGATCTGGCGGATGCGCTCGCGGGTGACGTTGAATTCCTTGCCCACTTCTTCCAGCGTCCGCTGGTGTCCGTCGTCCAGGCCGAAACGCAGGCGAAGTACCTTTTCCTCACGGGGCGTCAGAGTATCCAGGACTTCCCAGAGCTGCTCCTTCATGAGCGCGTGGGATGCGGCTTCCGCGGGCGCGGGCGCGTCCTCGTCCTGGATGAAGTCGCCCAGATGGCTGTCTTCCTCTTCGCCGATCGGGGTTTCGAGGGAAACCGGCTCCTGCGCGATCTTGATGATCTCGCGGACCTTGTTCTCGCTGATGCCCATCGCTTTCGCGATTTCTTCCGGTGCCGGCTCGCGGCCCAGTTCCTGGAGCAGCTGGCGGGATACGCGGATCAGCTTGTTGATGGTCTCGACCATGTGTACCGGAATGCGGATGGTGCGGGCCTGGTCCGCGATGGCGCGGGTGATCGCCTGGCGGATCCACCAGGTGGCGTAGGTGGAAAATTTATAGCCCTTGCGGTAATCGAATTTTTCGACTGCCTTGAGCAGGCCGAGGTTGCCCTCCTGAATGAGGTCCAGGAAGAGCATGCCGCGGCCGACATAGCGCTTCGCGATAGAAACGACCAGGCGCAGGTTGGCTTCCGCCAGCTGGCGTTTGGCATCCTCGTCGCCCTGCTCCATACGCATGGCGAGCTCAGTTTCCTCATCCGCGGTCAGCAGCGGAACCTTGCCGATCTCTTTCAGGTACATGCGTACGGGGTCATCGATGCTGATACCGTCCGTCAGGGTGGTATCGGGCAGGATGACGGGCTGCATGTTTTCCGCCTCCTGGGAACGCACGACCATGACGCCGGCATCCTGGAGCGTCTGCAGAATCTGGTCAAACTGTTCGGGATCGACATCTATGCTGGCCAGCTTATTGATGACCTCGTCGTAGGTGAGGCTGCCCTTTGATTTACCGGCCTCGATAAGTTCATTGAGCTTCGTTTGCTTTACGTCTGGTTTTTCGCTCAATGTTGTCATACACTTTTCCCCTTTCGTTCGTTGGGTCAATCAATGCTTCATTGCTGACTGCAGTTCCATCATTTGGCGCAGGAGCGTTCTTCGCTGGTCGTCGTCTGCGGTGGCGAGCTGCTGTTTGAGGCTGTCCAGTTGCATGCTCAGCCGCTTGCCGCGCATGATCTTCAGGCAGTCTGTCGCGGCTTTCAGCCGGTCGCTGTCGGTCTCGTAGCTGTCTCCCGAAAAGAGTTCCGCGACTACGCTTCGCTGGTCGTCTGTGACATTGGAGAGGATTTGCGCGGGGGACTGTTTTGCGAGCAGCTGCTCGGCGATCGCCCTGAGCTCAGGCTCCTGGAAATCGTCCGGATGGATAAGGCCGTCCGGAAGAACACCCGAGGCCATGATACGCAGCAAGGTTTTCTCGCTCTGGTCCGCTTTCGTGTGCTCTGTGCGGGTTGCTCGTTTCGTGCCTGAAAACAGCTGCGTTTGTATCAGCGGCTGCGCGGACTGCGAATTTAGCTGAGCAACAATTATTTCGCGGTCGAAGCCGGATTTCCTGCTGATCTGCCGAAGATAAACTTCAATTTCTACGGGATCGCTGACGGCATTGATCAGGGAACATGCTTCTTTCACATATTTGATGCGGCCTTCGTCAGAATCAAAATCACTGACCTTTTCAAGGCGCATCAGCCTGAAACGCGTCGGTGCCATGGGGCTGAGCGCTTCGAAAGCGTCGAGCCCGCGCTGCCGGATCAGTTCGTCCGGGTCGAGTCCGTCGGGAATATAGATCGCTATGACATTGAGCTGTTCCTGCTCGAAGATGTCCAGGGCCTTTTCGATGGCGTGCTGTCCGGGTTCGTCGCCGTCATAAGCGACGTGCACTTCCGGTGCGAAACGGCTCAGCAGTTTCGCCTGCTCGGGAGTCAGAGACGTTCCCAGGGTCGCGGCGACGCCTCTGATGCCTGCCTGGGTCAGCGATACGACGTCCATATAGCCCTCGACCAGCAGTACGCGGGTGAGCTGGCGCTCCTTTTTGAGCAGGTTGGCGGCATAGACGCCTTTCCGTTTATTGAAGACGGGGGTGTCGCCCGTGTTCAGATATTTGGGCTGGCTTCCGTCCAGGCTGCGCCCGCCGAAAGCCAGGACGTTCCCGAACTGGTCGATGATGGGGAACATTGCGCGTCCGCGGAAGAAATCCCTGGCGGGCTGCTCTTCCTTCTGGACCGCGAGTCCGGCGAGGAGGATCTCCTCGGTCGTATAACCTTGTTCCTTCAGATAATTGAGCAGGCTGTCGCGCTTGGTGCTGCTCGCGCCGATCCCAAAGCGCCGGAGAATCCCGTCGGACAGCCCACGGCTGTAGAGATAGTCCAGGGCTTCACGGCCTTCGTCGGTCCACAGCAGTTCGTGATACCACTGCGCCGCGGCGCGGTTGGCACCGAGCAGGCGTTCGCGCATCGTTTTTCGCTGTTCGTATTCCGGGTCTTCCCGCGTTTCCGGGATGGGCATGTGCAGCTGGTTGGCGAGATACTCCACGGCTTCATGGAAAGTCAGCTTTTCCATCTCCATGATGAACTGGATCACGTTGCCGCCGGCTTTGCAGCCGAAGCAGTAATACAGGTTCAGATCCGGTGTGACCGAGAAGGAAGGGGTTTTCTCGTGGTGGAAAGGACAGCAGCCCCAGTACCGCGAACCGCTCTTTTTCAGCGGCACATAGCGCGAAACGAGTTCCACGATATCGGCGCGCTGATACAGGTCGTCCATCCACTGCTGCGGATATCGTCGCATGCTGTTCCCTCCTTCCGAAAAAAATAAAACACCGGCAATGAACCAAAACCAATCCATGCATTGCCGGTGTAATTATTCGACACGAAAAGCCGATTTCCCTTCCAAATAAATGGGGGATCGGGATGTTATGGCGATAGCGTATACAAAATCAGGGTTATCGCGTTTTCGGCTGCTCATCCGCGGCAGGATCGTCTGGGATGAGGAATTGCTCCATATACGAGTGCTCTTTGCCCTGATATTTCCAGCTGACCATCGAGTCCAGCTGGAGATTGTGGATGGAGGCGAAGATGTTTTCCTCGATGTGCGGGTTCGTCTGTTTCAGGTGCCTGATCAGTTCCCTGACTTCCAGGCGCTTGGAATCGGTATGGCCTGCCGCGGTGTTCTCGGTAAACCGGCATGCGCACTGGATAAAGGTCAGTTCGTTGGCTTTTTTCCACGCGATGATATCATCTTCGTGGATCAGATACAGCGGACGGATGAGCTCCATGCCCGGGAAATTCTGGGATTTCAGGCGGGGAGGCATGGCCTGCAGCTGCCCGCCGTAAAACATGGCCATGACCGTGGTACTGATCACGTCGTCGAAATGATGTCCCAGCGCGATCTTGTTGCACCCGAGTTCCTGCGCTTTGCGGTAGAGGCAGCCCCGCCGCATCCGCGCACAGAGGAAGCACGGGTTTTTGTCCTGGGCGTTGGCGACTTCGAAGATATCGCTCTCAAACAGGGTATAGGGGATCTCGAGCTTCTGCGCGTTCGCCTCCACCTGGAGGCGGTTTTCACGGTTATAACCGGGATCCATGATCAGGTAGACAGCCTCGAAGGGGATTTCAGTATGACGATGCAGCATCTGCATCATCTTCGCGAGCAGCATGCTGTCCTTGCCGCCGGAGATGCACACTGCGATCCGGTCGCCGGGCTGAATCAGCTGGTAACGCTTGATGGCTTTGCAAAACGGGCTCCATAATTGCTCATGGTAACGCCGGACAATGGTCTGCTCAATCTGCTGGATGGGGGTGAATACTCTGCTCATAAGATCCCCTCTGCGCCTTGCGTAATGAATTGACAGGGTTCCAACAGATATTTTAATCGAAATACGGACTATATGCAAGCATCTGGTAAAACCATTATTTGGCACGTAAAAATTCATTGTATGTTCACATTTTTTATGGTATGATTTGTACATTGCCGGATTATGGAGTGGGAACATGACACTTCCTTTGGTCGTGCTTTCCCTTTTGTCCCGGTGAACAATGTAAGAAAGGTCGTATGTACATGAAACATCTGAAAAAGCTCCTGGCGCTCCTGACCGTGCTGACGCTGCTGGCGTCTGTCGGCCTGGCGGAAACCGTGACAGCAACCGAAGAAACCTCGACTGCTGCAGAGACTTCTGCCCGAGTTGTTGCGACTGTCAACGGCACGCCGATCTATGAAACGGAACTGCAGGAAGCCCATACTTATTATACCGAACAGGGCTATTCCGTGACTTACGCCCAGATCCTTGAAATCCTGATCGAGACCCATGCCCTGCGTCAGATCATCACTGAAAAAGGATTTGACCAGTTTACGGACGAAGATCAGGCCAAGTTCGCAGCTGAAGCCCAGGAAGCATGGAACGGTGCGATCGAGAACTATGTGACCAGCTACCTGTCCGAAGATACGGAAGAAGCCCGAACCGCGCTGCAGGGCCAGGCGGACCAGTATTTCCGTTCTATGGGCTACAGCCCCGAGTATCTTGCCGAGAACATGGCGAGCCAGGAAGCCCAGAATCGCTATATCGGCTCTCTGGTAAGCGCTGACAGCATCACGCGCGAAGATGTCCAGGCATATCTGGATACGGTTGTGGAATCGCAGAAAGCCGAAGTCGGCGAAAGCGCCAATATGTACGAGCTCTATCAAATGTATATGGGCCGTGAATACCTGTTCACTCCGGCCGGATACCGCCGTGTGCTGCACATCCTGATGAAGCTGGATGAGGACGTGATGACCGCCTATACAGAGGCGAGTGAAATCCTGACCGGAATGAAGACTCCTGCGGCCACTGAAGACGCCGCGGAAGAAACTGCTGACGCCGCGACAGCGGAAGCCGAGGCTGAAGCAAAAGCGGAAGTCGATCCGTTTGAAGACCTGAAAGCTGCTCTTGACGCCATGGTAGCGAATGGCAGTGAAGCAATGAAGGCGGAATACACCAAGGCCTGCACGCTTCTCGATACGCTGAAGGCTGAGCCGGAAGAGTCGGAAGCCAAGGAAGCTCTTTATACGGACCTGGAGCAGGCAATCACCGCCATCGCGATCACAAGCTTGCAGCCCACGATCGACGAGATCGAGAGCAGGCTCCAGAACGGCGAGGAATTCGCCGCGGTTGCGAAGGATTACAACGAAGACCCCGGCGAAGACTTCAACGAAGGCTACAAGGTCCATCCTGAAAGCATCATGTGGGATCCGGTATTCCGCGATGCCGCGTTCTCCGCAGAAATGACCAAGCCGGGCGATCATTCCAAGCCGGTGCTCGGCAGCTACGGCGTCCATATTCTCTATTATCTGGCAGACGTCCCGGAAGGTGCGGTCGAGCTGACGGATGACCTGTACGCTGAACTGGCAGCGACCCTGCTCCAGGAAAAGCAGTATGACGTTGCTGAAACCGAGATCCGTGAAAAGATCGAGGCTTCCGAGATCACCCGGGCCACTGAGATCATCAGTGAGCTGGATGATAATACGGACGAGGTCGAGATCGACTTCGACGATAATAATGTCGAGCCCTGACACAATTGAAAGCCGGGATTGATCCGGTATCTATACAGCCGCTTTTCCCTGACGGGGAGAGCGGCTATTCTGTTGAGGTACAGAAAACAATTGCCTTTTTCAGGCGGATAGCATATAATCTGCATGAACGGATTGTGAAAGCGATGGACAACACTGACAGTCGAACAGGAGAGCAAAGACATAGATGCGAAAACGTGTGCTGATCGTGGGCGGGGGCCCGGCGGGGATGGCCGCGGCGCTGGCTGCCTCTAAAAAGGGAGCCGACGTCACCCTCCTGGAGAGAAGGCCGAAGCCGGGGAAAAAACTGCTCGCTACAGGCAATGGACGGTGCAACCTGGCGAACCGGGGAAAGCTTGTGTATTTCGGAGACGGGGCCTTTGCCGGAAATGTGCTGTCTGTATGCCCGCCGGAAGACGTGATGCGGCAGTTTGAAGCTTGGGGCCTGCCGCTGTATACGGATCCTGAAGGAAGGGTATATCCGGCAGTTCAGCAGGCGTCCAGTGTGTTGAGTGTATTGACTGAGCGGATGAAACAGCAGGGTGTCCGGCTGGTTCCGAACGCCGATGTCACAGACGCTGTATATACTCGAAAGGAATATGTGCTGACGGTTGCGGACGGACAAACCTATACCGGAGACCGCCTGATCCTGGCTGCGGGCGGGCTTGCGGGGGGAGGATTGGGCAACCGCCCTCAGGATTACGCACTGGCGACCGGACTTGGTCATCATTTGACGCCTCTTTTTGCGGGGCTCGCGCCAATCGAGCTTGAAATCGGACGATACAAGCGTTTGAGCGGGCTGCGTGTACCTGCCTATGTCACGCTTGTCTGCAATCAGCATACAGCTGCCGTGACCGCCGGGGAAGTCCTGTTTACTGATTATGGTATCAGCGGCATCTGCGTGATGCAGCTGGCGAGAAAGGTACAAACATTGATCGGGCAGGGACGGAAGCTGGAAATCGCGCTCGATTTTACGCCGATATTCTACCCCGAAACGCGTGCTTATTCAGGGGCTGTTGAACGAAAACCGGATATGTATCAGCGGACTCTTGAGCTTTTGCAGGCGCGGCAGCGTGAATACAGGAATCATTACCTGACCGGCCTGATCCCGGATGCGCTGGCTGCGGTATGCCCATCAGGCGGCCTGGAGGAAACAGCCTCTTTCCTGACTTCGCTCAGGCTGCGTGTGAGCGGCGTGCGGCCCATGCAGCAGGCGCAGATCACCTGCGGCGGGATCGATACGGCGGAGGTCGATCCTTTGACGATGGCATCCCGCCTCAGGCAGGGCCTTTATTTTGCCGGCGAGATGCTGAATGTGGACGGCGACTGCGGAGGCTACAACCTCCAGTTCGCGTTTGCGTCGGGCCTGATTGCCGGAAAGAATGCTGCTGAATGAATTGATCAAGGAGGCTTGACCGAATGCCCCATTGCCCATTGCAGGACAAGCGCTGCGGTGGCTGCACGCGCCTGAGCGTGCCGTATGAACAGCAACTGCAGTCCAAGCAGAAACGGATAGAGAAGCTTTTTGACCGGGTCATGCCCATCAGTGGGATGGCATCGCCGTTCCGGTACCGCAATAAGATCATCGCTGCGGCGGCGCATGACCGCGACGGACTCCTGACTGGACAGTATGTGTACGGGACGCACTATGTCCTGCGCCAGAACGATTGTCTCCTGGAGAATGAAGAGGCTGTGCGTATCGTTAACACGGCACGGCGGATCCTGAATGATCATCATATCCTTTCATGGGACGAGAACAAGCGCACCGGGCTGTTGCGCTTCATTCAGGTGCGCTATGCGGCGAGAACTGGCCAGGCACTCGTGACGTTTGTCACGTCTTCGGGGGATTTTGCTGAAGGACAGGACATTGCGCGCGAATTGCGGACTGAGATGTCTGCGGTTCGCGGCGTCATCCGAAACATCAACGACCGTCCCGGCAGCGCGGTGCTCGGTTTTGAAGAGCATGTGCTGGACGGGGCAAACGTGATCGAGGATCAGATGTGCGGACTGAGGGTTTTCCTCTCGTCAAGGGCCTTTTACCAGATCAACACGGAGATGGCGGAACGGCTTTACATGAGAGCGATCGAACTGGCAGATATCAGCGATTCAGACACAGTCCTGGACGCTTACTGCGGGATCGGCCTGATCGGGATGCTTGCGGCGCCGAAGGCAAAAGAAGTCGTCGGTATCGAGCAGAACCCTTCCGCGATACGGCTGGCACAGCGCATCGCAAAGGCGAATGACATCAGGAACATCGGTTTTGAACGCGGGGACGCTGCTGCCGTACTGAAGAACAGGACATTCAGCGCGGACGTGGTCTTCGTGGATCCTCCCCGGGAAGGAATGAGCGCTGCCATGCTGGAGGCGTTGGGTTCGATGCGGCCCGGCAGGATCGTGTATATATCCTGCAATCCTGTCACCCAGGCCCGGGATACCGCGGCACTGAAAGAATACGGTTATGCCTGCTCTCCTGTATGGTCCTTTGATCTCTTTCCGCATACGGAGCATGTCGAAACAGTATGCTGCTTGTCCCACCAAATAGACAGTTCATTTCAGTTCCATATGAACCGAAGAACCTGAAAAACGGATGAAGACGATGGCAAAGTGGTGTCGAGGAGAAGAATACATGGAATACAAAATTGAGGATCTGACAACGGAAGAAGCGGCCTATATCGGCGAAAAGATCAATGAGATCGTGCCGCGCGAAGTGGACGCGGAGGTCGAAGAATTCGTCCTCAAAGTCGAGAATGAAAACGGCGATATCATCGGCGGATGTATAGCTGAAGCATACGAATACCACTGGTCGAGAATGTTTCTTGATACCCTTTGGGTGGATGAACGCTATCGGCACCACGGGATCGGATCCATGATCATCCGGGAGGTCGAGCGTATCGCGAGAGAGAAGGGGTGCCGGGTCGTGACGCTCGGTACTGCCAGTTATATGGCAAGGCCGTTCTATGAAAAACACGGCTACACGGTTTTTACGACGCTGAAAAAGCCGAACGGCTATATCAGTTATTCATTGGTCAAATACCTTGACAAGGGCACGCCGGAATACGTACCGGCAAACAACAGCGGTACGCGATTCAAGGTTTCGCTTGGCAATGATGACGAAGCGGACGTTATCGAAAACGGCATTCAGACATACAGCGAAGCTTATGAGCCGGAATACGAGAGCGTTGATTATTGCAGGAAACTTGCGGACAAAGATGGCAGGTTTTTTGCAGGCGTGATTGCGGACGTGGACAAAGGCGCCTATGCTTTTGTCCACGCACTGTTTGTGGAAGAACCGCTCAGGCGTCAGGGCCTGGGGACGTATTTTTTACAGGAAGTGGAAAAACTGGCAAAGGAAAACGGCGCTTCAATGATTTTGACCAATGCCGGCGACTGGAATGTTGATTTCTTCAGAAAGAACGGCTATTTGCTGAGAGGAGAACTCAAAGACGTTCCCGAAGGGCACAACTGCTACGAACTCTACAAAATGGTTTGATGCGCTGGAAGCAGGCCAAGATGATCAATTCCGATTTTGTGAAGGAATAATGAAATGGGGATCTTGATTTGTGGGCTTAACGGAGCGGGAAAGAGCACATTGGGAAGGGCTCTTGCATCCCGCATGGGGTATGAGTTCATCGATAACGAAGATCTGTATTTTCCCAAAAAGGATTCGGGGTATCGGTATTCCGATCCCAGAAGTGAAGAAGAAGTAATACAGGCACTGGAGTCCAGGATCCGGGACAATCATCGGTTTGTATTCGCCGCGGTGATAGGCGATTACGGCGACAAACTGATAAATGCTTTGGACCATATCATTCTGGTTGAAGTTCCTAAGGAAGTCAGAATCCGGCGGGTGAAAGCCCGATCATTGCAGAAACATGGCGCGAAAATACTCCCGGACGGAGAACTCTACGAAAAAGAACAAAAATGGTTTACCATTGTGGAAAACCGGCCTGAAGATTATGTTCTTGCATGGCTGGAAACAATCAAATGCCCTGTAACACGGGTCGATGGGACGCTGCCGGTCGAAGACAATGTCAAATACTTAATGTCTGTATTTCCATAAATGAGGCTGACAGACGGAACCCGAATTGGATAAACATATGAGAGAAGATCGCAAAGCAAATGTCGCCCGTCGCGGTGACTGGAAAACAGAGCCCATGCCTGAACAGCATGAGTCTTTCGTGCTTGACAGGTCTTTCAGCGATGAGGAAATGGCTGCGCTTCGTTGCGGCAATATACCGCAGGCCATGGAAGATAAGTGGTTCTGGTATATGGAGGGATCAACGCTTTGGGCACACCGCAGCTGGACAGGATACTGTATTTACCGGATCGACTTTCGGGAAGATAATCATCATGCAGTGACGGTCAACCGCGATCCGGAACAGTACAGGTGCGCCAGTATCGAAGAAGATATCGAATCCATCAACAAACTGTTGAACTGGTGGACCAAGGCGCCCTATGATCACTATCATGAGTGGCTTTCGGAAACATATGATGCATTGAAGAAAGCAGGCAGGGTAATCAAATAGCTTCTCGTTTTTAGGAGGCACTACCGTGGAATACGCAATCAGGCTCGTGACAATTGAAGACTATGACGCGATCTTCGAATTATGGAACAGTACGGAGCAGAGCCGAAGGGCGCTGAACCCCGTTGACGACAGCCGGGAGGGAATCAGCAAGTACCTGAAGCGCAATCCGGATACCTGCTTTGCCGCGATCGCTGATGAGAAGATCGTCGGTGTGATTCTGACCGGGCATGACGGACGCCGGGGAATCATTCATCATCTGTGCGTTCATCCTGATTACCGCCGCATGGGAATTGCGGGCCGGCTCGTAGCTAATGCGGAAGAAGCGCTGCACAAAGAAGGCATTCAAAAGATCTTCGGACTCGTATTCAAGGACAACGATCCGGCGAACAGTTTCTGGGAAAGCCAGGGGTATGCCCTGCGGACGAACCTGAATTATCGGAATAAGAGCATGAATGCCCGGATACCCACGGGAAAATAACGGGAAGCCTTTGACGGGATGATCCGAAAAACAGAGCTATACCTATGTAAAAAAGGGGGAAACAGATCGATGAATCGGTTGCTGAACACGGTTTACACGACACCGACGCCGTTTGGAACCGCAGCGCTGTGGTGGCTCGGTCAGATGGGATTGATCGTGAAAGCGGGGAACACGGTCGTTTGTATCGACTATTATGCTGCCCCCGAACCCAGGCGCCAGACGAAGCCGCCGATCCCTGTGGAAGAGCTGGAGGGCATGAACGCGATCCTGGGTACGCACGATCACCTGGATCATATCGACCATGAGTCCTGGAGAATATGGGCAAAGACCTGTCCGGAAGCAATGTTCGTATTTCCGGCAGCGCACAGGAATGCCATCCTTGCGGATGGCGTAGCGCCGCAGAATGCCAGGGGGCTGAACGATGGGGAATCTTTGAAAGTAGGCGACCTGACGATTCATGCTGTCGCGGCGTCGCACGAGTTTCTCGCACGTAATCCCGAAACCGGCCTGTATCCCTGTCTGCAGTACATGATTGAGGGCAACGGCGTGAGGATCTACCATGCCGGCGATACCCTGCGCTACGAAGGCATGCTGCCGAGACTGCAGGGCTTCGGCCGTATCGACGCGGCGCTGCTCCCGATCAACGGGCGCGACGGGATACGATACCGCAGAAATTGCATCGGAAATATGACATTCCAGGAAGCAGCCGACCTTGCGGGCGAATTGGGCGTCCGCTATGTACTGCCAGGCCATTGGGATATGTTTGCGGATAACAGCGCGGATCCGGCCGTGTTTGCGGATTATCTGAACGCCAAGTATCCCGGCAGAATGGCCTGCATCATTCCCGAGGTCATGAAACCGGTTATGATCTCAGGCAACCTGTCTGAAAACAAATAAAACAGACCGAAGTCTGTTCAAGATATATTGAAGATACTAACCAATCGATATTCATCTGGAAAAAGCGGGGAGAGCGTGATGCTCTCCCCGTCATTTGATATTGGCTTATCAGGCTTTGTTGTTGCAGCCGAGCACGTCGACGATCTTGTGACGGACCATGTCGCGGAGGGCGGCGCGGGCGTCGGTCAGATACTGGCGAGGATCGAAGTGATCCGGATGCTCCACGAAGTGCTTGCGGATCATCGCGGTGAAGGCCAGACGCAGGTCGCTGTCGATGTTGATCTTGCAGACAGACATGGAAGCGGCTTTACGCAGCTGCTCTTCCGGGATGCCGACGGCGTCGGGCATCTTTCCGCCGTACTCGTTGATGATCTTCACATATTCCTGCGGAACGGAAGAAGAGCCGTGCAGAACGATCGGGAAGCCGGGCAGGCGCTTGGAAACTTCTTCCAGAACGTCGAAGCGCAGGGGCGGGGGAACCAAGATGCCGTCCGCGTTGCGGGTGCACTGCGCTGGGGTGAACTTGTAAGCGCCGTGGCTGGTGCCGATGGCGATGGCCAGGGAGTCGCAGCCGGTGCGGGTCACGAATTCCTCGACCTCTTCGGGGCGGGTGTAGGAAGAATCTTCAGCGGAGACCTTTACTTCGTCTTCCACGCCGGCCAGTGTGCCGAGCTCGGCTTCGACGACGACGCCGTGATCATGCGCGTATTCGACCACGCGACGGGTTTCCTTGATGTTCTCTTCGAAGGGCAGGCCGCTCTTGTCGATCATGACGGAAGTGAAACCGCCGTCGATGCAGCTCTTGCAGGTCTCGAAGTCAGGGCCGTGATCCAGATGCAGAACGATGGGCAGGTCTGTTTCCAGAACAGCCGCTTCGACCATCTTGACCAGATAGGTGTGGTTGGCATACTTGCGGGCACCCTTGGATACCTGCAGGATCAGGGGAGCGTTTTCCATTTTTGCCGCTTCGGTGATGCCCTGGACGATTTCCATGTTGTTGACGTTGAACGCGCCGATGGCGTATCCGCCGTCATAAGCCTTGCGGAACATTTCTTTTGATGTAACCAGCGCCATTATTGAAACCTCCTTAAAGTAAATCGATTGGTTGCACCGTTTTGCGGTGTTGGAACGATTATACCATCCTATCCATTCTTTCGTCAAGGAAATTGATAACAAATCGTAACAAATTCGGCCTCAAAACACCTTTTCAAAGAATCAAAAATCTGGTATAATCTGACCGACACAATGACGTGTCTGATAAAAAAAGGAGGAGATTCCCATGAAAAAGCTTGTATCCCTGATGCTGGCCCTCGTGATGGTTCTCTCTGTTGCTGCGTTCGCTTCTGCTGAGGACCTGAGCGTTGCGATGATCACCGACTACGGCGATATCACTGACCAGTCTTTCAACCAGACCACTTACGAAGCTGCGAAGGCTTGGTCCGAGGCCAACGGCGTCGAATTCAAGTACTATAAGCCCGCTTCTGACTCTGACCAGGATCGTATCACTTCCATTGAGAAGGCGATCAACGACGGTTTCAACGTCCTGGTAATGCCTGGCTACGCTTTCGCGCCCGCCATCGTTGCCACCGTTGAAGAATACTCTGATGTGACCTTCGTCGCGCTGGACGTTTCTGAGTTCGACCTCCAGGATGCGCACGGCACTTCCAGCGATTTCTCCTGGGTATATCCCGCCAACCTGTACAGCGCCGTATATCAGGAAGAACTGTGCGGTTACATGGCCGGTTACGCTACTGTGAAGCTGGGTTACAAGAAGCTGGGCTTCCTGGGCGGCATGGCTGTTCCCGCTGTTATCCGCTATGGCTACGGCTTCGTTCAGGGCGCTGACGCTGCTGCTGCCGAACTCGGCCTCACCGATGTTGAAGTCAAGTATGTCTACGGCAACCAGTTCTATGGCGATGCTGATATCACCGCTTACATGGATACCTGGTATTCCAACGGCACTCAGATCGTATTCGCCTGCGGCGGCGGTATCTTCACCTCTGCCGGTGAAGCGGCTGCCAAGGTCGGCGCGAAGGTAATCGGCGTTGACGTTGACCAGGCTGCTACCATCGACGCGCTCTACGGCGAAGGCATTACCGTTACCTCTGCCATGAAGGGTCTGGCCCCCACTGTTGACGCCACGCTCACCGCCATCAAGGACGGTAAGTTCGAAGGCGGCAAGGTTGAGAACCTGGGCCTGGTTGGCGCGGATCCCGCTGCGAACTTTGTCCAGATCGCCGGCAGCACCCAGTTCGGCGAAGGCTTCACTCAGGAAGACTACGCGGCGCTGGTTGCCAAGATGTTCGCCGGTGAGATCACCGTTTCCAATGCGATCGATGCTGAGCCTGCTGTGACAGCGATTGCTGTGGACTATCAGGGCAACATCAAGTAATAAGCAAATACCTTTCCGGGGATGGGTTCATCCCCGGATTTTTGACAAAAGCCCCTGTTTGTCGCAGGTTCTCTATGGAGCATGTCGGTGAACCGGGGCTTTTGTCAGAAATAATTTCTGAAGTCAGGAGGAGATTGCTTTGGAAAGTCCATATGCCAGTGAGATGCTGAACATCACCAAGCGCTTTCCCGGCATCATCGCGAATGATAACATCACCCTGCAGCTGCGCAAGGGCGAGATCCACGCGCTGCTGGGTGAAAACGGCGCGGGGAAGAGCACGCTGATGAGCGTTCTGTTCGGATTGTATCAAGCTGAGGAAGGCATCATCAAGAAAGACGGCGTTGAGGTCAAAATCAAGGATCCCAACGACGCGAACGCCCTGGGTATCGGCATGGTTCACCAGCACTTTAAACTGGTGGAGTGTTTTACTGTGCTTGACAATATTATCATGGGCGTTGAGCCGGTTGGGCCGCTGGGCTTCCTTCGCAAAAAGGAAGCGCGCGAGAAGGTGCTGGCGCTGTCCAAGAAATACGGCCTGGAAGTCGATCCGGATGCGAAGATCGAGGATATCACCGTGGGCATGCAGCAGCGCACGGAAATCCTGAAGATGCTCTACCGCGACAATGAGATCCTGATCTTCGACGAGCCCACCGCCGTGCTGACGCCCCAGGAAATCGTCGAGCTGATGCAGATCATGCGGAACCTGGCTGCAGAAGGCAAATCCATCCTCTTCATCAGCCATAAGCTGGCGGAGATCATGGCTGTAGCGGACCGCTGCACGGTACTCCGAAAAGGCAAATATATCGGCACGGTCAATACCAAAGATACCACGATGGAAGAGCTGAGCGCCATGATGGTCGGCCGCAACGTGAATTTCCACGTGGCGAAAAAGCCTGCCCAGCCCGGCGAGGCGATCCTGGAAGTACAGCATATGACTGTGGCTTCCAAAACCCACAGCAATAATGCCGTTAAAGATGTATCCTTCACGGTCCGGCGGGGCGAGATTGTCTGCATCGCCGGTATCGACGGCAACGGCCAGTCCGAGCTGGTTTACGGCCTGACCGGCCTTGAACCCCTGACTTCCGGCAAGATCATTCTTGAAGGCAAGGATATCACCAAAGCGTCTATCCGCAAGCGTTCCACTTCCGGTATGAGCCACATTCCAGAAGACCGCCACAAGCATGGCTTAGTGCTGGATTACTCGCTGGAATACAACATCATCCTGCAGACCTATTTTGAATCCCGTTTCACTGACAGAATGGGTTTCCTGCGCAGGAAGAGCATCCGCAGTTATTCCGATAAACTGATTGATCAGTACGACGTGCGTTCCGGCCAGGGTTCGATCACTTCGGCGCGCGCCATGTCCGGCGGCAACCAGCAGAAGGCGATCATCGCCCGAGAGTTGGACAAACAGCCGGAACTGCTGGTCGCTGTGCAGCCGACGCGCGGCCTGGATGTCGGCGCGATCGAATACATTCATAAGCAGCTGGTGGCCCAGCGCGATGCGGGCAAGGGCGTCCTGCTGATCTCGCTGGAACTGGACGAGGTCATGGACGTGCCGGACCGAATCCTGGTGATGTATGAAGGCGAAATCGTCGGCGAACTGGACCCGAAGAAGACCACACAGGAAGAGCTTGGCCTGTATATGGCCGGTGCCAAGAGAGATGAGGTGAGAGCATGAAGAGACTGCTGAAACGGCCGGGCGTGCAAACCTTCGTAGCTTCCATCATCTGCATCCTGCTCGGTCTGCTCATCGGTTATATCGTACTGCTGTTTATCAATCCGCAGGGTGCATGGCAGTCCATCATGGACGTTATCCGCAACTTCTTCACCTGGTCGCGGCCCCAGCAGCAATTGAAGCAGTTCGGCAACACCCTGGCGAAGACGATCCCGCTGATCATGTGCTCGCTGAGCATTCTGTTCTCCTACAAGGTTGGCCTGTTCAACATCGGTACAGCCGGTCAGTACGTTGCCGGCGCCTGTGCCAGCCTGTATGCGGCGCTGGCGTGGGGCTGGGGCTGGCTGCCCTGCATGCTGTTCGCCATTGTCGCGGCGTCTCTGCTCGGCGCGATCGTGGGCTTCCTGAAGGCTTACTGCAATGTGAATGAGGTCATTTCCGGCATCATGCTGAACTGGATCAGCCTATATACGGCCAATACCATCCTCTCCAACGTGAAAGAGACGGCCAGCCCCTACACGCTGTATCTGAATAAGGAAAACCCCGCCGCTCTGCTGCCGAACGTCGGCCTGGACACGCTGTTCAACAAGAATACCTATGTTACGATCGCGGTGCCGCTGGCGCTGATCATCGCCGTGCTGGTATCCATCGTACTGAACAAGACGCGCTTCGGATACGAGCTGCGGGCGACCGGCCTGAATAAGAACGCTTCCCGTTACGCCGGCATGGCGGAAAACCGGAACATCATCCTGACGCTGGTGATCTCGGGCGCGCTGGCCGGACTCGGCGCATCCATGCTTTACCAGACCGGTTACATGCGCTGGGAATGCACCCAGTCCTCCGTCCCGGCCATGGGCTTCAACGGCATCGCCGCTGCTTTCCTGGGCGGTCTGAGCCCCATCGGCGCGATCTTCTCCTCCTTCTTCATTCAGCACATCACTGACGGCGGACAGTACGTCAATACCAACTTCTATTCCTCCCAGATTTCGGACGTGATTTCTTCCGTGATCATCTATCTGTGCGGCTTCGTACTCTTTATCAAGCTGACGATGAACCGTATGCTCAGCCGGAGCGAAGAAAAGAAAGGGGGCAAAAAGTAAATGCTGCTTCTGATTCAATACACCCTCATTTTCGCCTCCGTTCTCCTCCTGGTCGCACTGGGCGGCTGTATCTCCGAGCATTCCGGTATCATTAATCTGGGACTCGAAGGCATCATGGTCATCGGCGCTCTGGGCGGCGCTCTGGTCATGAGCAAACTGTCCTACCTTCCTCCTGCGCTGATGGTCATCATCGCGCTGCTGGCAGCCATTGCCTTGGGAATGCTGTATTCGTGCCTGCTGGGTGTCGCGGCGATTCATTTCAAAGCGGACCAGACCCTGGTCGGTACGGCCATGAACCTGCTGGCAACCGCTGCCGCGACTGTGTTCGTCAAGGCGATGAACACCGCTGCCAACCCCGACAACCATTCTTCTGAGATCGAATACGTCGCCGGCAGAAAAATGTTCATTGTCAATATCAACGGCTTTGAGTTCAACTGGTTCATGCCGCTGGCGATCATCGTTGTGGTGCTGGTATACCTCTTCCTGTACAAGAATAAGCTGGGCCTGCGCCTGATGGCCTGCGGCGAGCATCCGCAGGCGGCGGATTCCGTGGGTATCAACGTTTATAAGATGCGCTGGATGGGCGTGCTGATTTCCGGTGCGCTGGCGGGCATGGGCGGCCTGTGCTATATTCTGGCGGGCGTTTCGCTCTGGAAGTTTGAAAACGGCGTGGCCGGCTTCGGCTTCCTGGCTCTGGCCGTCATGATCTTCGGACAATGGAAGCCCGGACGGATCGCGCTGGCGGCACTGCTGTTCGGACTCTTCCGTGCTCTGAGTAATACCTATATGGGCTTCCCGGCGCTGGTGTCTCTGAACCTGCCGAGCAATGTATACAACATGATGCCTTACATCGTGTGTCTGATCGTCCTGGCCTTCACTTCCAAGACATCCCGTGCGCCCAAAGCGGAAGGTATTCCCTACGATAAGGGAAGCCGATAAAAACAAAACCAGAAAGAAGGAGTTCTCATGATCCGTAAACTGTTTGCTCTGCTTCTGTCCTGCATACTGTTGCTGAACGTACTCCCTGTTCTCGCGGAAAGCGCTGCAGAGATTCCTGTTGAGGAAACCATCGTTGTGAATGCCAATGTGGCTGACATTCAGAAGTATGGCAACCTGGTGCTGGATATTCCCGCGTCTGCCCTGCTTGAAGCCGGCTTCAAATACGGCGACTTGGTTTGGGTACGCATCGGTGACGGCGATACAGACGAAATGCCGCTCGGATCCAACTTCTCTGACGTTGATCAGGGAGAACCTATGGTACGTGCCGTTTTGAAGGCGGACGCCGGGGAAGACTATGTCCTCGTTGCCATCAATATGGGCGATATGGCCACATCTTCCGGCATCGCGACGAAGGAAAAGATCGAAGCGGATCCCGGTTATGTCTGGCATTACAACGAGGGCATCGCCCAGCCGGTGCCGGTCACGATCGCACTGTGCGAGCAGGGTGGCTACTATGACCAGTGGGTGATCCATCAGCTGGTCCGTTCCGAGAAGCGTGAAGACTATCCTGAACTCACTGACGCGGAGTTCGCGAACTTCCGCATGATCACCACGACGGGAATCGGCGAAGGCAAGCTCTATCGTTCTTCCAGCCCCGTAAATCCGGAAATCAACCGCAATAAGTACGCTGACGCGGCCGCGAAGGAAGCTGGCGTCAAGACGTTCGTCAACCTTGCGGATAATGACGAAACCATGCGCGGATACGAGGGCTTCGCGGAGAGCTACTACGCGGGACAGAAGATCGTTGCCCTGAACATGGGCGTCGACTTCTCTGCGGATGAATTCAAAGCCGGTCTCGCTGACGGTATCCGCTTTATCGCTGCAAACGAAGCGCCTTATCTGGTGCACTGCAACGAGGGCAAGGACCGCGCCGGGTTTACCAGTGCCATGCTGGAGTGCCTTATGGGTGCTACGGTTGACGAAGTGGTCGCTGATTATATGGTCACATTCTATAATTACTACAATGTGAAACCCGATGAGGAGCGCTATTCCGTCATTGCCAACAGCAACATCAAAAAGAGCCTCGCTACCGCGTTCGGTGTGAACGATATCACGGGTATTGATCTTGCGGCAGCTGCTGAAAAGTATCTGCTGGATATCGGCGTCAGCGCGGATGATATCGCGAAAGTCAGGGAGAACCTGAAATAATTACATAAACAAACGAGCCCGCCCTCGGACAATCGGTGATCCGGGGGCGGTTTGCTGAGAAAGGATATTGCATAACATGCAGGCTTCTTGTACATTGATTCCAGGGAAGGAAAAGCGGGTCTACCAGGGACATTCATGGATTTTCCGGAGCGACATCGCGAAGGCTCAGGCGGACGCCAGACCGGGCGATGTCGTTCAGGTACGCGCTGCGAACGGAATGTTCCTGGGTCAGGCTTTTTATAACCCGGCCAGCCAGATGGCGCTCCGCCTGCTGACACGCTCGGAAACCCCGGTGGACGCTGACTTCATTCGGAGCCGGATTTTGCACGCGATTGCTTACCGCCGGAAGTTCGCCGACCTGACCAGCTGCAGGCTGATCTTCTCGGAATCTGACGGGCTTCCGGGGCTGGTCGCTGACGCGTTCGGGCCGGTAATCGTCATACAGATCATGTGCCTGGGCATGGATCGCTGGCGCGATGTGATCGTGGAAACCCTAAATGAGGAATTGAAACCGCGGGCAATCTACGAGCGCAGCGACGCGCCGGTGCGCAGGCTGGAGGGTCTTGAGGAAAAAGCCGGATTGCTTTGCGGGGAACTTCCTGGCGATATCATTATGTCGGAAAACGGCGTCAAATTCCGTGTCGACGTTGTGCATGGCCAGAAGACTGGTTATTTCCTCGATCAGAAAGAAAACCGGGCTGCGATCGCACCTTTTGTGAAAAACGCGTCCGTTCTCGATTGCTTTACGCATACCGGCGCTTTTGCGCTTCATGCCGCGCATTACGGTGCCAGGGCGGTGACAGCGGTTGATATTTCCGAGGAAGCGCTGGCGACCGCGAAAAGGAACGCCGGGCTGAACGACTTCGGGCAGATCAGCTTCGTATGCGCGAACGCCTTTGACTGGCTCAAAGCACAGACACTGTCAGATGAACGGTACGACGTGGTGATCCTTGACCCGCCGGCGTTTACAAAGACGCGCGGAACGGTCGACGCGGCGCGTAGAGGGTATAAGGAGATCAACCTCCGAGGTATGAAGCTGGTACGGGACGACGGGTACCTGGTGACGTGCTCCTGTTCACAGCATATGGTGAGGGATGAGTTCGTCCGCGTCATCCTTGAAGCGGCGAGAGATGCCCATGTCCGGCTGATGCAGGTGGAACTGCGTACCCAGGGGAGGGACCACCCGATCCTGCCTTCGATGCCGGAAACCGAGTATCTGAAATGCGGGATTTACCGTGTGGAAAAGCTTTAACTGCTTCTTGTCAAAGTGTTCTCTAATGTGATAGAATGATTGCAAGCGACAGGGATCGCATGCTCAAGCGCAGAAGCGCGATAATATGAAAGGCGGTGTTTGTTATGGGCAAGGTAATTACCTTCGGCGAAATCATGATGCGGTTGAACCCTCCCGGATATCTGCGTTTCCTGCAGACTGAAACTTTCGACGCGACCTATGGCGGCGGCGAAGCGAACGTAGCAGTTTCCCTGGTCAATTACGGAAATGAAGCAGCGTTTGTCTCCAAGGTGCCGGATCACGAGATCGGCCAGAACGCCATCAACGCGCTGCGCCGTTACGGCGTAGACACCTCCATGGTACTGCGCGGCGGCCCGCGTCTGGGCATCTATTTCTGCGAGAAAGGCGCTTCCCAGCGCGGCAGTAAGGTCGTGTACGACCGCGCGGGTTCTTCGATCGCCCTCGCAAAACGGGATGAGTTTGACTGGGATAGGATTTTCGAGGGTGCAGACTGGTTCCACTTTACCGGGATTACGCCCGCTCTGGGCGGCGAAATGCCGGAAATCTGCCTTGACGCCTGCAAAGCGGCGCATGAGAAAGGCCTGATGGTATCATGCGACCTGAACTACCGCGGCAAGCTCTGGAGCCGAGAGAAGGCCGGAGAAGTCATGGGCAAGCTGATGCCTTTCGTCGACGTCTGCATCGCCAATGAAGAGGACGCGAAGGATGTCTTCGGCATCGCGGCTGAAAATACGGACATCGAAGGCGGCAGGCTCGACCGTGAAGGTTACATTTCTGTAGCCCGGCAGCTGACAGAACGCTTCAATTTCAAGGCGGTCGCCATCACCCTGCGCGGCAGCATTTCCGCTTCCCAGAACAACTGGAGCGGCATGCTGTACGTCAACGGTCAGGCGTACTTCGCCAAGAATTACCTGATCCAGCTGGTCGACCGCGTCGGCGGCGGCGACAGCTTCGGCGGCGGACTGATCCACGCGCTGCGCAAGTGGCCGGAAGACTGGCAGAAAGCCATTGAATTCGCGGTTGCTGCGTCCTGCCTGAAGCAGGCGACCGAATATGACTTCAACCTCGCAAGCGAGAAGGAAGTCCTCGGCCTCGCCGGCGGCAGCGGCAGCGGACGCGTACAGCGCTGATCCTATCAAAAGATTCACGGAGTGGGGTACAGACCTCACTCCGTGTTTTTATGTTCCGAATCCTGAGCAAGCTTTCTCCTGACACGCCGGATATGCCGCTCAAAGTCACCGCTGTTCAGGAGCGATGCGATGACGAGCTGTTCAAAGACCGGGACGGCGCAGGCATAGAATCCCGCACGTTGCTGGAAAACCGGGCCAAGCGATTCGGGCAGCAGCATATAGCCGGCGCGCAGGGCAGGTGCGATCGTCATTGAAAAGGTATTGACATAGATGACGTTCGGCTTGCGGCGAAGCGCGAACAGCGTGTCTTCAGGCTTGCCGGAGAGGCTGAATTCGGATGAGTAATCGTCCTCGATCAGAAAATGATCCGGCTGGTCGGCCCACTTGATGTATTCGTGCCGTTTGCTGGCGCTCGCGGTAACGCCGCTCGGGAAGCTCCTGTAAGGCGTTACATGCAGTACGGAAGCCGGCGAAGCGCTGAGAGCAGCGCTTTCGATGCCGTCCGATGTGAGCGGAAGCAGTTCGGGCTGGATCCCGTTCGCCTGATACACGCGCGTGATCTTGGTATAGGAGGGATATTCGACCCCATAAATGCGGTCCCTGCCGAGCATTGTTACGATCAGTCCGTAAAGATATTCCGCGCCGGCGCCGATGATAATTTGTTCCGGTGAGACGGAAATCTGGCGGGAACGCATGAGATAGTCGGACAATGCTTCCCGCAGTTCGATACAGCCGCCTGCGGGCGCTTTTTCCAGGATTCGTTCGTCATAATCGCTGAGGACACGCCGCATGTGACGTGCCAGCACGGACATGGGAAAGTGGCTTTCAGGCAGCTTCGGTGCGTTCTGCTTTGAAGCTCTGACCGCATGGGAAACCGGTCCTGCATATCGGCTGACGTCCTGCCCGAAAGCGGCGTATATGCCGCTGCGCTCCCGTGCGACGGCATACCCCTCCTGGCAGAGCAGGTCGAGAGCATGCTGCGCCGTGACGACAGAAACGGCAGTTTCATCCGCGAGCGCGCGTTTGGACGGCAGCTTCTGCCCGGGATGGTAAGTTCCGCCAATGATCTGGCGTTTCAGACCTTCATAGACCTGTAGGTATGCGGGCTGCCGCGAAATAGGTTTTGAATACTGCATAACTGGTATTATAAAAAACTCTCTTTCTGGTTATTTTATGATAACCAGATTTATTATATAGTAAGTGCAATCAAATTGCAAGGAGGGATGAGCGTTGAAACGGGAAAACAACTATCGGCGCTGGGATACATATACTATTACAGGAATCGGGGTCATGGCTGCGGTCATTTACGTGATCACTTTTTTCCGCTTTCCGCTGATGGAAAGCAAGGTCCACTTCGCCAATGCGATGTGCCTGCTGGCCGGTTTGCTGCTGGGCCCGGTTCCTGGCGGTATTGCGGCAGGCTTGGGTTCCGCGCTGTATGATCTTCTGAGCGGCGGCTACGGGCCCCTGGAGGCGCTGATCACATTTGTCAGCAAATTTCTGATGGCTTACGTTTGCGCCCTTGTTGCCGGCAGCGGCAAGAATGAGGAACCGAAACTGGAACGGGTCTATATCTCCGGGATTGTCGGCGCGCTGACCTATGTCGTACTGTATATGGTGAAGTCGCTGATTTACGCGCTGTATGTGAACGTGATCCCGGCAGACGCCCTGTGGATCAAAATGCTCGGCAAGCTCCTGCCTTCGCTGCTGAATGCGGCGGTTGCCATGGCGGCTGCTCCGGTATTCTACCATGCCGTATGGCCCGCTGTCAGGCGCGTACTGCAAACTGAACGCAGACATAAGTCGACCTGAGGCAAGCATGGGATGCAATCTGTGTCCGCGGCGCTGTGACGCAGTACGTACGTCTGAAACAGGGGAAGGCTACTGCCGTGCGGGAACGGCACCCAGGATTGCCAGAGCCGCTTTGCACTACTGGGAAGAGCCGTGCATTTCCGGGACACGCGGCAGCGGGACGGTCTTTTTTTCACATTGCACACTGGGCTGCAAATACTGCCAGAATTACGGCATCAGCCATGATGGCTATGGAAAAATGGTCTCCGTACAGCGGCTGGCGGATATCTTCCGCGAGCTCTGCGACCAAGGCGCGCATAACATCAATCTGGTTACGGGAACGCCTTACTGGTCTGCGATACGGGAAGCGCTGGACATCTATCGTCCGCCGGTTCCGGTCGTCTGGAATACCGGGGGTTATGAGCGCCCGGAGACGATCCGGTCAATGGAGGGGTATGTCGATATTTTCCTGCCTGACCTGAAACACGTATCGCCCCGGCTTTCAGCCCTGTGCGCAGAAGCGCCGGACTATTTTGACTATGCATCAGAAGCGTTGAAGGCGATGTGCGAACAGGCCGGGCCGCCGAAATACGACGATGACGTGATGATGCTCAGCGGGGTGCTCATTCGGCATCTGATCCTGCCCGGATGCACAGCAGACAGCATGCGCGTGCTCGATTTTATCGCAGAAGAACTCCCGGAAGGAATTCCCGTGAGCCTGATGCGTCAGTATACGCCGGTCCAGGAATGCACGATTCCCGGGCTTCAGAGAAGGATCACAGACCGGGAATACCAGCGGGTTTACGACCATATGCAAATGCTCGGGCTGGATGGGTTCGTTCAGGAAAAGACTTCCGCTGAACGCGAATACACACCGCCGTTTGACTTGACGGGGGTATAGTTTAAACGGGTCACCCAAAGTGATCCGTTTTTGTTTTATCTGTTGCATTCTTGTTTGATCAGGTGATTTTTGGCACGATTTTCACACGTTTTGCTTGACAAAAAAACGCAAAAAACATATAATACGCACAGACGGCAACGTCTTGCAAAATTACATCAAGGAGGACTCTCTATGAAAAAGTTTTTGGCTTTCCTGCTGGTGTCTGTGATGCTGCTGGGCTGCGTAAGCATTGCCAGTGCGGCGACCGAGTTTGACCCTGAACTGGTCAAAGCGGCGCAGGCTGAAGGCGAACTGATTGTCTACGGCTCTTGTGAAGAAGATTATTTGAGAGCAGCAAGTGATAAATTCACCCAGCTGTTCGGCATCAAAGTAGAATGGCAGCGTCTCTCCACCAGCCAGGTTCCCACGAAGATCGAAGAAGAAAATGGGAATCCTTCAGCTGACGTGTGGTTTGGCGGCACAAACAACCCCTATGATGCGCTGGCTGCCAAAGGTTTCTTGGATAACAGCTATGTGCCTGCCAATGCGACCCATCTGCTGAGTGATCTGTATAAGGATCCTAACGGTTACTGGTATGGCATTTATACTGGCATCTTGGGCTTCCTGGTCAACAAGGATGAATTGACGCGTCTGAATCTTGAAGCTCCCAAGACTTGGGACGATCTGCTGAAGCCTGAATACAAAGGGCTGATCTGGTTCTCCAACTACAACACTGCCGGTACTCCCATGGTGGCTGCTAACCTGATGCTGCAGAAGAAGGGCCACGATGAAGGCATTAAGTATTTGGTCGACCTCGACAAGAACGTACAGATATATACCAAGTCTGGTTCTGGACCCTCCAAGAATGTCGGTACGGGCGAGTGCGTCATCGGCATCGGCTTCCTGCATGATGGTGTCACTCAGATCGTGGATAATGGTTATGAAAACGTTGGCCTGATCGTTCCCAGTGACGGTACTGCCTGCGAGATCGGCCCTGTAGCTATTTTCAAAGGTGCGAAGCACCCCAATGCCGCTCACCTCTTCATGGAATTCGCGCTTTCTCCCGAGTGCGTTGAGATGGCGGATGACAACGGCTCCTATCAGTTCCTGGTGATCGACAATGCTGAGCAGCCAAAGGCAGCTGCTGAGTTCGGCCTTGATCTAGGCGCAGTATGGGATGGCTACGACTTCGCAAAGGCCAGGGATGAATCCGATCAGAACAGGGCCGATGTCATCAAGGCTCTGGGCGATGCTGCGGATGACCGATTCAAGACTGAGTAAAATCTGATCAGGCATTTCCTAATTTTCCCTGCCCGTATAGGGCGGGGATACTTTTTAGAAAGGAGAGGTTGCGATGGCAAAAGGTCAAAGTGCTGAATTGGATCGGAAAAAACTGATGGCAGACCCTATCATGATGACGACCATCGTGCTGCTCATTACTTTTCTGACACTGTTCATACTCTACCCGCTGGCCATACTGTTGGTCGACAGCCTATACGGCACCAATGGTTTCTCGCTGGGTACATTCCAACGCATCTTTCAGATGCGGACCTTCCGTGTGGCTATTTCGAATACCCTGAAGGTAGGGATCGTTGTTGGACTGTTGTCTACACTGATTGGGTTGCTGTATGCTTATGTGGAAGTCTATGTCCGTATGAAAAAAGCGTCAGGCAGTCTCTTTAAGGTCGTTTCCATGCTGCCGGTGGTTTCTCCTCCGTTTGTATTGTCTTTGTCCATGATTATGCTATTTGGGCGTTCCGGACTGATCACCCGTTTTCTGCTGGGAATTTATGATAACAACATATACGGCTACTGGGGGATCGTAATCGTTCAGACACTGACATTCTTCCCGGTTTGCTATATGATGCTTAAGGGTCTACTAAAAAACATCGACCCGTCCATGGAGGAAGCGGCACGGGATATGGGCGCATCCCGCTGGAAGGTGTTTACCACAGTCACCTTCCCGTTGCTACTGCCGGGCCTGGGTAATGCCTTCCTGGTGACCTTTATCGAATCGATCGCGGATTTTGCGAATCCTATGATCATCGGCGGAAGCTATGATACGCTGGCTACTACCATCTATCTTCAGATCACGGGCGCCATGGATAAGGAAGGCGCATCAGCCATGGCTGTCGTGCTGCTATGCATCACCCTGGCGATGTTCGTTGTGCAGAAGTACTACCTGGAGCGCAAAACGGCCGCTACACTGACAGGAAAGGCCAGCCGAGCTAGGATGCTGATAGAGGACAAGTCCGTTACGATCCCTCTTACGCTTTTGTGCTCTTTAGGCGCGCTCTTTGTGATCATGATGTATATTTGTGTTCCCATCGGTGCGCTTTTCCCGACATGGGGCTACAAGTTCACACCGTTGACCTTCAAGTGGTTCCAGCAGGTCTTTACCCGTTACCATGGTTTGCAGGCGTTCCGGGATTCATTTGTCCTTTCCCTGATTGCGTCACCAATTACGGCTCTTCTGTCCATGATCATCTCCTATTTGATTGTCAAACGAAACTTCCGATCCAAAGGATTCATTGAAGCTGTATCGATACTGGCGATGGCAGTCCCCGGCACTGTATTGGGCGTGGGGTATATCCGCGGGTTCGCAAACGGTCTGTTCCGAACAGGCTTTATGAGCGGCCTTTATGGTACGGGGCTGATCCTGATCATCGTGTTCGTGGTTCGTTCATTGCCGACCGGTACCCGCAGCGGTATCTCCGCCCTGCGGCAGATTGATAAGTCCATTGAGGAAAGCGCGTATGATATGGGCGCTAACAGTCTGAAGGTCTTTACCTCGGTAACACTGCCGCTGATCAAGGATTCTTTCTTGTCCGGTTTAGTGACTACCTTTGTTCGTTCTATCACCGCCATCTCGGCAATCATCCTGCTGGTGACTCCCAGCTACCTTCTGATCACTGTGCAGATAAACGAATTTGCGGAAAAAGGTTCCTTTAGTATCGCCTGCGCCTTCGCCACGATTCTGATTTTGATCACCTATGGAGCGGTACTGCTGATGAATCTGTTCATTAAGTTCTTTGGCACCAGCAGAAAAACTAAGGAGGTCGACTGACCATGGCTAATACGAAAGTAAAAGAGCCCAAGGGCGTAAAACTGGACCATATTTCCAAAATTTACAACGATCCCAAAACCGGTAAGGAATTCTATGCCGTACATGATGTGGCGCTGGATATCGCTCCGGGTTCCTTCGTGACGCTGCTTGGCCCCTCCGGCTGCGGCAAGACGACCACGCTGCGCATGATCGCGGGTTTTGAAAGCCCGGACGAGGGCGAGATCTATCTGGGCGGGGAACCCATCAACGAACTGACGCCCAACAAGCGCGATACCGCCATGGTCTTCCAGAGCTACGCATTGTTCCCGCACTACAACGTGTTCGACAACGTGGCTTACGGTTTGCGCCTGCGCAAGGTGCCCAAGGACGAGATCAAGCGGCGCGTGACGGATATCCTGGCGCTGGTGGAACTGTCCGGCATGGAACAGCGTATGACCAACCAGCTGTCCGGCGGTCAGCAGCAGCGCGTAGCACTGGCCCGTGCGTTGGTCGTCGAACCGGGCGTTCTGCTCTTCGACGAGCCACTGTCCAACCTGGACGCCAAACTGCGTGTTCAGATGCGTACAGAGATCCGCCGTATCCAGCAGACGCTGGGCATCACCGCGATCTATGTCACGCACGACCAGAGCGAGGCGATGTCCATCTCGGACAATATCATTCTGATGAAAGGCGGCGTCGTAGCTCAGATGGGTTCGCCGCATGAGATCTACTACCGCCCCAACAGCGAATTCGTCGCTGATTTCATCGGCGAGTGCAACTTCCTCAAAGGTACGTCAGACGGATCGAAAGCGATGAACGGTTCTTATATCACCGATGTGCGCCTGCCGCAGGGCGTCGCCAGCGTCATGACGGAGAAGCCCTATGACAAGGGAACAGAGTGCGAGATCGTGGTCCGTCCCGAGGCCATCCAAATCGCGGACGAAGGCCAGCTGCCCTGCAAGGTGGAACTGAGCTGCTTCATGGGCAGCTACCAGAACTACCATGTCCGCGTCGGGGATACGCTCGTAAAGATCACTGACAACTGCCCCATCAACAAAAAGATCTTCAATGTGGGCGACAATGTGTTTATTTCCTTCAATCCGGAGTGTGCGCATCTGTTGTAATCAGCAATGAAAGAAAAGGGCCATCGGCTGCCGGCCGATGGTCCTTTATTATTCAAGTATGTTATCAGTCTTCTACGCACACGTGCCAGTTGCCATATGGATCCTTGACGGCGCCGGACTGGATGCCGGTCACGGTGTCATAAAGCTTCTGGCTGACGGGGCCGATGCCGCCATCGCCGACAGTCATGACGTCGTCTTCATAGCGCAGCTTGCCGACGGGGGAGATGACCGCGGCGGTGCCGGTGCCGAAGCACTCTTCGAGAGCGCCGGATTTCTGGGCTTCGATCAGCTCATCCACGGAGATACGGCGTTCTTCGACATCGTAACCCCAGTCTTTGCACAGGGTGATGACGGAATTGCGGGTAATGCCGGGCAGGATGCTGCCGGAAAGCATCGGCGTGACGATCTTGCCGTTGATCTTGAAGAAGATGTTCATCGCGCCGACTTCTTCGATATACTTGCGCTCAACGCCGTCCAGCCACAGTACCTGGCTGTAGCCGTCGTCATGAGCCTTGACCTGAGCGATCAGGCTGGCCGCATAGTTGCCGCCGGTCTTGGCGAAACCGATACCGCCGCGGACCGCGCGTACATACTCGTCTTCGATCCAGATGCCAACAGGATTGAGGCCGCTGGCATAATAAGCACCGGAGGGAGCGAGGATGACCATGAACAGGTAGGTCTTGCTGGGAGCAACGCCCAGGAATTCGTCGGTCGCAATAATGAACGGGCGCACGTACAAGGAGGTGCCGGGATCCGTGGGGATCCAGTCCTCGTCGACCTTGACCACAGCCTTGATGGCCTGCACGAAATCCTCTTCCGGGATACGCGGGATGCAGAGGCGGTCGTTGGAAGCGTTGGCGCGTTTGGCGTTCATGTCAGGGCGGAACAAGTAGGCTTTGCCGTCGACACCTTTGTAGGCTTTCAGGCCTTCGAACATCGTCTGGCCGTAGTGGAAGACCATGGCGCTGGGCTCCAGGGAGATGGGCTGATAAGGAACGATGCGGGGATCATGCCACCCTTTGCCTTCGGTGTAGTTCATGATGAACATATGATCGGTGAAAATCTTGCCGAAGCCAAGGGGTTGACCCGGGGCGGGCTTTTGCTTGGGATGCTCGGTGCGCTCGATACGGATATTCAGCATGGGTAAGCCTCCTTTATGCCTGATAGTTGAGGCCCAGATTCAGGGCTTCGATGTTCTTTTCCAGCAGATCGGCGTGGCGTGCGGATACGACCTTCTGCATGGCGGGACGGATCATTTCGTCAGGGATCACATGGGTGTGCGCAATCACGTGACCCATCAGAATCATATTAGCCAGGGTATCATAACCCTTTTCGGTGGAAATCGTGGTCGCGGGAATGGGGAAGACCTTGACGTCGTCGCGCTTCACCGGCCGGTTGACCAGGGAACTGTCCACGAAGATGCAGCCGCCAGCAGGGACTTCGTTCTCGTATTTTTCGAGCGAAGGCAGGTTCATGGCAATCAGGATGTCAGGACGGCCGACGATGGGCGAACCGACCTGGGTGTCGCTCAGAATGACCGAGCAGTTGGCCGTGCCGCCGCGCATTTCCGGACCGTAAGAAGGCAGCCAGGAGACGTTCCGGCCCTGAAGCAGGCCGGCGTAAGCGAGGAATTTACCGGCAAAGAGGATGCCCTGGCCGCCGAAACCGGCGATCAAAACCTGAGTCGTACTCATTTTCCCGCCTCCTCACTGTACTTGTCTTTGTATACGCCGAGCGGATAGTAGGGAATCATGTTCTGCTCAGCCCATTCGAGCGCTGCCTGCGGCGTCTTGCCCCAGTTGGTGGGGCAGGTCGAAATGACCTCGATCAGGGAGAAGCCCTTGCCTTCTACCTGGTTGCGGAAAGCCTTTTCGATCGCTTTCTTGGCATGGCGGACATTCTTGACGTTGTTCACTGCTACGCGTTCAAGATAGCAAGGACCGTCGAGCGTGGAAAGCATTTCGCAGATGCGCACCGGATAACCGACCGTATTCACGTCGCGCCCGTAGGGGCTGGTCTGCGTTACCTGGCCGGGCAGAGAAGTCGGTGCCATCTGGCCGCCGGTCATGCCGTAGATCGCGTTGTTGACGAAGATGATGGTGATGTTCTCGCCGCGGGCGGCGGAGTGGACGGTTTCCGCAGTGCCGATGGAGGCGAGGTCGCCGTCGCCCTGGTAGGTAAAGATGATCTTGCTGGGATCGGCGCGCTTGAGGCCGGTTGCGACGGCGGGTGCGCGTCCGTGAGCGGCCTGCACCATATCGCAGTTGAAATAGTTATAGGTGAAAACGGAGCAGCCGACCGACGCGACGCCGATGGTGCGGCCGGTGATGTCCAGACTGTCCATCGCTTCAGCGACGAGCCGGTGAATGATGCCGTGCGTGCAGCCGGGGCAGTAATGCAGCGGGGCGTCTGTCAGCGCTTTCGGTTTTTCGAATACGATCATGCCTGCTTACCTCCCTCATTGGCTTTGACGATTGCGGCGACGACTTCGTCCGGAGTAGGAATCATACCGCCGGTACGGCAGCAGAGACTGACGGGCTTGCAGCATTCGATGGAAAGCTTGACATCTTCGATCATCTGGCCCATGTTGAGCTCGACAGATACGAAGGCTTTGCACTGATCTGCAGCGGTTTTCAGAGCTTTCTCCGGGAACGGCCACAGGGTGATCGGACGGATCATACCAGCCTTGATGCCCATCGCACGGGCGGTATCGACCGCGTTCTGGCTGACACGGGCCGCGATGCCGAACGCGACGACGCAGATTTCGGCGTCATCCATCAGGTAGCTTTCGCTCATCTGTTCGGTTTCACGGATGATATCATAGCGCTTGAAACGCTCGAGGTTCCATTCCTCCAGTTCATGCGGAGCCAGCGCGAGGGAATTGATGATGTTGGGTTTGCGCTTTCCTTCGGTACCGGTCAGCGCCCATGGCTTGTCGATCGTTTCCGCACTGCGTTCCGGCAGGGCGACGGGCTCCATCATCTGGCCCATCGTACCGTCTGCCAGGAGCATGCAGGGAATACGGTACTTTTCGCTCATGTCAAAGCCCTTGAAAACGAGGTCCGCCATCTCCTGTACGGAATTCGGAGCGAGCACCAGCAGGTGGTAGTCGCCGTGACCGCCGCCGCGGGTCGCCTGGAAATAGTCGGACTGGGAAGGCTGAATGCCGCCCAAGCCCGGGCCGCCGCGCTGGACATTGACGATCAGGCCGGGCAGGTCACAGCCGGCCATGTAGGAAATGCCTTCGCTCTTCAGCGAGATTCCGGGGCTCGAAGAGGATGTCATGGAGCGTTTGCCCGCGGCCGCGGCACCGATGACCATGTTGATCGCGGCGATCTCGCTTTCAGCCTGCAGGAAGGTGCCGCCGATTCTCGGCATGCGTTTTGCCATGTAGGCCGCCACCTCGGTCTGCGGGGTGATCGGATAGCCGAAGTAGTGCCTGCAGCCGGCCATGATGGCGGCTTCGGCGAGGGCTTCGTTGCCTTTCATCAGGATTTTCTCAGCCATGTTCACACCTCACTTTTCTACGGTAATCACGCAGTCGGGGCACATCGTCGCGCAGAAGGCGCAGGCAATGCACTTGGACTGGTCGGTCATCTGTGCCGGATGATGACCTTTCTGGTTGATCTCATCCCGGCTGAGTTCCAGGATGCCTTTCGGGCAGGCCGCAATGCACAGTCCGCAGCCTTTGCACAGGTCTTTCTTGAATGTTACTTTCGCCATTGCAGAACTCCTTCACCAAATGGTTTTCTGAAGTGTCATGGGAAAAATCTCTCCAATATTCTGAGGCAGGAGCGGAGCAAGGTCGCTCCGGACTGCCGTGAAGAGCAAGGGCAGGCCGCTGATCCCGCACAGCTCCTGTACGACGGGAAGAGCGTCAAGGATCGTCTTGGGGGTAGTTTCACGCCCGAGGTTGGTATTGTGGACGATGCCGGTAAACGGCAGGCCGCAGGCGGTTTCAATCTCGCGCATGATCGTCATGGCGCTCTGCGCGTTACGGGTCAGCGGGCGGGAACGGTTGAAGACGAATAGCAGGTCGTAGTCGTTTTCCTCGGAGATAGCCGGCATATAGCGGCCCAGCGCGAGGGCGCCGCGGTCGTCCCCGCCGATATCCATGACGGCAAAGGTCTTTCGGTCCTCAGTCAGGGAATACATTTCCTGTGGCAGAGCCGGTACGTCGACATTGCTGTTCGCGTAAGCCGAAGCGATGACTCTTATGCCGGCTTTCTCCAGTTCCGCCTGCGAATCCTTGGCGCGGTAATAAGGATTGACGATGTCCAGGTCACCGATCGCGACCGGTTTGCCAAGGGAACGCAGGTAAAGCGCGTAGTTGACCGCGATGTTGGTTTTGCCGCTGCCGTAATGCCCGGCGAAAAGGGTGACACGTTTGATTCTCATGGGCATTTACAGCTGGTTGCGCTGGATCTTGCCGGAAGTCGTCTTGGGCAGGCTGTCCCGGAATACGACGATGCGCGGGTACTTGTATGGCGCGGTGTGGGACTTGACGTAATCCTGGATCTCCTTCTTCAGGTCCTCAGAAGCCTCAGTGCCCTTGGTCAGCACGATGCTCGCCTTGACCACCTGGCCGCGGACTTCGTCCGGCGCGGCGGAAACGCCGCATTCGAGGACGTAGGGCAGTTCCATGATGACGTTCTCGATCTCGAACGGACCAATGCGGTAGCCGCTGGACTTGATGACGTCGTCGATGCGGCTCACGTACCAGTAGTACCCGTCTTCATCCTTGTACGCTACGTCACCGGTGTGGTAGAGTCCGTTGCGGAACGTTTCTGCGGTCTTTTCCGGATCACGGTAGTATTCCTTGACCAGGCCGTTCGGATGGCCTTTGTCCATTCGGATGCAAATCTCGCCGGCGGTGCCGATCGGTACGGGATGGCCGTCCGGATCGAAGATATCGATATCGTAACTGGCGACGGGCTTGCCCATGGAACCGAGCTTCGGGGTCATGCCGACCGTGTTTGCGACCAATACCGTGCCTTCCGACTGACCGAAGCCTTCCATGATGCTCAGGCCGGTCGCTTCCTGGAAGCGGCGAAATACTTCAGGATTCAGCGCTTCGCCTGCTGTTGTCATATGCTTGACGGAGGACAGGTCATATTTCATGATGTCTTCTTTGATCATCATGCGCAGCATGGTGGGCGGCGCGCAGAAAGTGGTGATGTTGTACTTGGCGAACATCGGCAGGATCTTGTCAGCGTGGAAGCGGTCGAAGTCGTAGATGAACAAAGGCGCTTCGCACAGCCATTGCCCGTAGAGCTTACCCCACATGGACTTGGCCCAGCCTGTGTCCGAAATGGAAAGGTGCAGGCCGTTGGGATCCACCTGGTGCCAGTAATGGGCGGTGACGAAATGGCCCAGCGGGTATTTGTAGGTATGCACCGCGATCTTCGGGTATCCGGAGGTGCCGGACGTGAAGAACATCAGCATATTGTCGTCACCGCCGGGAGCGTCTTCGGGACGGTCGTAGTGGCTGGAGAAAACCTTATATTCCTGATCAAAGGAATGCCAGCCTTCGCGTTCGCCGTTGACGATGATTTTGATGAGCGAGAAATTGTACTGTTCGGACGCTTTGTCCGCTTCGTCGGTCACGTGACCGTCGGCGGTGCAGATAATGGCACTCACACCTGCCGCCTGATAACGGTAGGCGATGTCTTTTTCCAACAGCTGGTTCGGGGCGAGAATGACGACAGCGCCAAGTTTGTGCAGGGCGTTGATAATGAACCAGAACTGGTAATGCCGCTTCAGGATGAGCATGACCTTATCGCCGCGCCGGATACCGAGATTCCGGAAATAATTGACAGCGCGGTTGCTCTCTTTGCGGACGTCGTTGAAAGTAAAGCGGCGCTCGGTGCCGTCCTCGCTGACGTGCAGGAAGGCCAGTTTGTCCGGGTCTTTCCTCGCGATCGCGTCGACGACGTCGAATGCGAAATTGAAATGTTCGTCGTTCTTGTAGCTGAGGCTCAGGAGCGCGCCGTGCTCGTCCTCGACAGGCGTGATATAGTCTTCATAGACGCGGTGCTGGTCGTCGGTACGGCGGCTGCCGGTCATCTCCTGCGCCTGGCCGCTGCGGTGCGCGATGTATTCCGTCGGGTTTAGGACGACCGCGTAGAATTCACAGTCTTCGCCGCCGACAGCGATCATGCCGTGAGGCGTGCTCGAATCGTAATAAATCGTATCGCCCGGGCCGAGTACTTCCTGATGGGTACCGACCTGAACGCGAAGATGGCCGCTGATGACCAGGTCAAATTCCTGGCCGTCGTGGGTGGTCAGGGGGATTTCCTGCCGCTGGGCGGACTCATCGTAATTCGCTACGGTATACAGCGGTTCGGCAATACGGTTTTTATAGGAGGACGCCATATTATAATAGGTCATCCCGTGGGCCTTCTCGATGCGCTGTCCGTCACCCGCGCGGGTGAGGGCGTAGGTCGTCAGCGTCGGGCTGCTGCCCTGGATCAGGTCCGTAACGTCCACGCCGAACGCCAGTGCGCAGCGGTAGAGGAAAGCGAAGTTCAGGTCGCTCTCACCGGATTCGCACTTCAGGTATTCAGCGGCGGTCACGCCGGTTTTTTCTGCCATCTGGGCAGGACTCAGGCCTTCGACCTGGCGCAGTTCCCGAATACGGGACGCCATTTCACGGATGGTCAAATCCAGCCCGGTGATGTTGTTCATACTTGCTGCCTTTCCGGGACGAATAAAAACCCGCCCCAAAGAAATCCTTCTTTGAGACGGGTAGAATGCCCGCGGTACCACTCAAATTGCGCTTTCGCGCCACTCACATTCCCGGATAAATCCGGAATGTTAAGCCTTCACGCGGCCAAACGGGAAAGGTCTACTGATCCGGAATACCGGACGTTCTTCTTTCCGACTCGGAAGCGACGGCCTTCGGCACGCTCAGACGGCTTTTCAGCTGCCGCCGTCTCTCTGCGTGAGCGCTGCGCCTGTGCCCTCTTCGTCACAGTCTTTACAGGACAATATGATAACACGTATCTCGAAAGAAGATTGTTTTTATTTTGTACTTTATCAGAGCAGATTCCGCTGGATCTTACCAGAGATCGTCTTGGGCAGGCTGTCGCGGAAAACGACGATGCGCGGATACTTGTACGGCGCGGTATGGGTCTTGACGTAGTTCTGGATATCCTTCTTCAGTTCTTCCGTGCCTTCCGTGCCCTTGGTGAGGACGATGCTCGCCTTGACGACCTGGCCGCGTACCGGGTCAGGCGCGGCGTTCACACCGCATTCAAGCACATAGGGGAGTTCCATAATGACGTTTTCGATCTCGAACGGTCCGATGCGGTAACCGCTGGACTTGATGACGTCGTCCACGCGGCCGACATACCAGAAGTACCCGTCTTCATCGCGCCATGCAGTATCGCCGGTGTGGTACATACCGTCATGCCAGACTGCTTTGGTATGCTCTTCATCCCGGTAGTAGCCCTTGAAGAGGCCGCAGGGAACGCCGCGGTCCGTGCGGATGACAATCTCGCCGGTCTCGCCGACCGCCACGGGCTGTCCGTTTTCGTCGACGATATCGACGTCGTACATGGGGGAAGGTTTGCCCATCGCGCCGGGCCGGGACTGCATGCCGCAGAAGGTGCCCACGGTCAGTGTCGTTTCGGTCTGGCCGAAGCCTTCCATGATGCTCAACCCGGTCGTCTCACGGATAATGCGGTGCACTTCCGGGTTCAGGGCCTCACCGGCGGTGGTCATGTTGCGAATGGAACTCAGGTTGTACTGGGAGATGTCCTCACGGATCAGCATGCGCAGCATGGTCGGCGGCGCACAGAAGGTGGTGATGTGGTAACGCGCGAACATGGGCAGGATGCTATGCGCGTCAAAGCGGTCGAAATCGTAGACGAAGACAGCGCCTTCGCACAGCCACTGGCCGTAGAACTTGCCCCAGAGCGCCTTGCCCCAGCCGGTTTCGGAAATGGTGAAGTGCAGGCCGTCGCGTTCGCACTGGTGCCAGTAGCGAGCGGTCATGTAATGGCCGAGAGCATACTTGTAGGAATGTTCAGCGATCTTCGGATATCCTGTTGTGCCGCTGGTGAAGAACATCAGCGCGGAATCGTCGCCGCAGGGGGCGTCGTCCTTGCGATCGAAATGGCTGCTGAAAAGCGTATACTCCTGGTCGAAGTCGTGCCAGCCTTCACGAGTGCCGCCTACCAGCACCTTGGTCTTCAGAGTCGGACAGCTGTTTGCGGCAGCGTCAACGTTATCGGCTGCTTTGCCTTTCGCGGTGCAGACGATGGCCGACACGCCTGCAGCGTTGAATCTGTACTCGTAATCGTGCACCTGGAGCTGATCGGTCGCCGGGATCGCGATGGCTCCAAGCTTGTGCAGTGCGAGCATGGAGAACCAGAACTGGTAGTGCCGGCGCAGGACCAGCATGACACGGTCACCGCGCTTGATGCCAAGGGACTTAAAGTAGTTTGCGGTCTGGCTGGAAGCGCGCTTGATATCCGAATAGCTGAAACGGCGTTCGGTCATATCCTCCGAAATGTGGAGCAGGGCCAGTTTGTCGGGATAAGTGCGGGCGATCCGGTCAACCGTGTCAAAGGCGAAGTTGTATTTATCCGCATTGGTGAAAGTGATGTCGGTCGGCGTGCCGTCCGGCGTCTCGGAGCAATGGATGAAATCCTCACAGAGCAGCCGTTCGCTGGTGCGGGCGCGCACGATCGTGCGGCTCATTTCCTCGGTTTCGGTGGTCTCACCGGACAGGATCATCGCGAGGAACGAGCAGGGAGCGCCGTTGACCGCGATCATGCCGTGCGGGGTGCTGGAATCGTAAAGGATGGAGTCGCCGGCGTTCAGGATCTCAACGTGGCTGCCGACCTGGACTTTGAGGCTGCCCGAAAGAATGTAGTCGAATTCCTGCCCGCCGTGCACGTCGGTATGGATCGGTTTGTGCTGCTGATCCTCGTCGTATTCGTAGCATACGAAATAGGGTTCAGCCAGCTTTCCGCTGAAACGCGGCGCGAGGTCTCGGATCAGGATACCGTCGTCATCGACGGTCGTGCGGCCCTGGCCACCCCGGGTGACCTGGTAATGACGGAGCATGGGGGCGCGGCCCTCCAGAAGTTCCGCCATATCGACGTCAAACGCCAGCGCGCAGTTATGGATAAAGGAGAAGGGAAGATCCTGTTTGCCCTGTTCGTAGTTCAGATACTCTTTGACAGTCAGGCCGGTCATTCCCGCCGCTTCTTCCGGACTGATGCCAAGTACAGTACGCAGCTCATGAATTCGTTCACCGACCTCTGTCAGCCGTTTTTCTACAGTTTCAACCATGTGCTCCGCTCCTTTCAAAAAATGAACCCGTCTCAATGACAGCATTGAGACGGGATTAACCCGCGGTACCACTCAACTTGCACTTACGTGCCACTCACGCTCCAACAAGCGTTATGCACTGACGCGGCATTCACGGATCGGACTACTTGAAATCGTTCGCTCGATCGGCTCGGAAGGGATAAGCCTGAGACACCGTCTGTCTGCTCGCACCACCCGCAGACTCTCTGGAAGCCGGGAAACGTCTCTGCCGTCTTCGTCACAGCCTTTGCTATGAACTTGATGTGGATGATAGCATGAACTTGACTTTTCGTCAATAGGAAAACAATGAAAAATCAGAAAAAACAATCTGGTTTACATCACGGAAGTGACCCAGTCGTTCAGCATGGGAACCACCAGCACGATCGGCTTGCCTTTGTCTGACAGGTTCAGAATGGGGAAGGCAGAACTGGGGATAACGGTTTCGCGGTTGCCCTGGCGTACCAGGATATTCCGGCTCTGCTTCAGGTGCAGTGCGCCGATCAGGCGGGAACCCATCGACCCGTTCTTCAGGAAGTTCCAGCATTTAGCGCCTTTACCGGCGCGGCCCTGAGGATCGAACATCGCGCCGAGAATCGTCTTGCCCATGCCGTTGTCGGTGATCAGCAGGATCTCGTCCATGTTTTCCAGCGGTGCGGCCAGGATGACCTGATCCTCAAGCTCCAGGCGGATAGCCTTGACACCGGCACCTGCGCGGCCGATCTGAGGCACGGAGGAGATGCTGAAACGGATGCTCATACCGAGCGCAGAAATCAGGAGGATATCGCCTTCGTCATCGGTTTCAAAGACGGTCAGCAGGCTGTCGCCGTCCTTCAGAGTCAAAGCGGAAAACTTGGAGCGCCGTACACGGTATTCTGATTTGGCAGTGCGTTTGATCATTCCCTTCGCAGTGACCATGACGTAGTCGCGCTCTGGATCACCGTCCGAAGCCTGCAGATTGAGGCCGACGCAATGCTCATTGGCCGAGAGATCCGCAATGATGCCGGACAGGGAAATGCCGCGGTCTTTGGGGCGGCACTCGGCGACCTGAGATACGTTCAGCTGATAACAGTTGCCAAGGCTGGTCATCAGCTGCATCGTGGCGCCGGTATCGGTTTCCAGAATATAACGCGGGCGCTCATTCTGTTCTTCCCAATTGATCTTTTCGTATGTCCTTGGATCATAGCGGCGCAGCAGACCGCTTTCTGTCAGGACGACGATTGCATGTTCGGCAAGCGGGGCTTCTTGGAGCGCGGCTTTGATTTCCGCGGGGTGTTCTTCGTAAATGATCGCCGTACGGCGGTCGTCGCCAAACTCGTCTGCGACCTGCTGCAGTTCTTTTTTGATGACCTGGATCAGTTTCTTTTCGCTTTTGAGAATGCCTTCAAGCGTGGCGATCGTTTTCAGGATATCCGCATACTCTTTTCTGAGGGCGAGGATCTCAAGTCCGGTGAGGCGCTGGAGACGCAGGTCAAGAATCGCCTGCGCCTGGCGGTCGGTGAATCCGAAGCGCTCCATCAGCCGTTCTTTCGCTTCCTTGCCGGATTTGCTGGATCGGATCATGGCGATGACTTCGTCGAGATTGTCGACCGCGACGATCAGGCCTTCCAGAATATGCGCCCTAGCCTTTGCCTGCTCCAATTCGTACTGGGTACGGCGGGTCACAACCTGCTTCTGGTGACCGATATAGTAGTTCAGCGCTTCACGGACGCCCATCAGCCTGGGCTTGCCGTCGGCAATCGCGAACAGATTGACGCCGAAGGTGATCTGCAGATCAGAGTATTTATACAAGTAGGCGAGGATCTGCTCCGGATCAGAGTCTTTCTTCAGTTCGATGACAGCCCGGAGTCCGGTGCGGTCTGATTCGTCACGGATATCGTAGATCGCTGAAAGCTGGCCTTTCTTTTCTTCGCGGAGCTTCTGGATCTTTTCGAGCATCTGCGCTTTGTTGATGCCGTAAGGAACTTCGGTGATTGCCAGCAGAGAACGCCCCGCGCTGCCCTTTTCGATCTCAACGCGCGCACGCAGCGTCAGTTTTCCCTTGCCGGTTTCATAAGCTGCTTTCAGTTCAGGCGTGTCCAGAAGTATGCCGCCTGTCGGGAAATCCGGAGCTGGCATCACATTCATCAAATCTTCTGTCGTTGCTTCCGGGTTGTCCAGGAGCAGACAGGTCGCGTTAACAGTTTCGCGAAGATTGTGCGGGGGAATGTTGGTCGCCAGACCGACCGCGATGCCGGTAGCGCCGTTGACCAGGAGGTTCGGGAATCGGGAAGGCAGCAGTTCGGGCTCTTTTAAGGTATCGTCAAAATTGAGGCGGAAGGGTACGGTATCTTTTTCGATATCGCGGAGCATTTCCATGGCCAGCGGGGTCATGCGCGCTTCCGTATAACGCATGGCCGCTGCGCTGTCGCCGTCGATGGAGCCGAAATTGCCGTGCCCGTCTACCAGCACGCCGCGCATGCTGTACGGCTGTGCCATACGGACCAGCGCCTCATAGACGGAACTGTCACCGTGGGGATGGTATTTGCCCAGGCAGTCGCCGACGATACGGGCGCATTTGCGGTGAGGTTTATCAGGAGTCAGTCCCAATTCGTGCATGGTATACAGGATGCGGCGCTGCACGGGCTTCAAACCGTCTTCGACCCTGGGCAGCGCGCGTTCGAGAATAACGTGCTCGGCATAGGGCATCATGCTGCTGGGCATGACTTCTTCCAGCGGCATTTGAATCAGAATTTCTTCCTGAACCGGTTCCTGGGTTTTCTTGGGCATGAATATCTACCTCGGAGTTCTTATTCAGCAATAAAGTTTATACAGGCCGGCATACAAGCCGTTTTTCTGCATCAGGGTTTCGTGGTCACCGGATTCTTCGATACCGTTTTCGGTGAGCACCCAGATCACGTCCGCGTTCCTGATCGTGGTCAGGCGGTGGGCAATCGTGAAGGTGGTACGGCCTTTCGCGAGTTCGCGCAGAGATTCCTGGATATAGCGTTCGGATTCGTTGTCCAGGGCGCTCGTCGCTTCGTCCAGCACGAGGATCGGCGGATCCTTTAGAAACACGCGCGCGATGCTCAGGCGCTGTTTCTGGCCGCCTGAAAGCTTCACACCGCGTTCGCCGATATAAGTATCATAACCATTGGGCAGCTTGTCAATAAACTCGTCCGCGCCGGCCCGTTTCGCGGCTGCCATGGCGTCTTCCCGCGTAGCGCCTGGCCGTCCGTACAGAATGTTTTCGATGACAGTGCCGGAGAACAAATAAACTTCCTGCTGGACGACGCCGATGGACTGGCGGAGGCTCGATTTCGTGACAGAACGGACGTCATGGCCGTCGATCGTCACTCTGCCGCCGGTTACATCGTAGAACCTGGGGATCAGGCTGCACAGCGTCGTTTTGCCGGAGCCTGACGGACCGACGATTGCAACACTGGTCCCTGACTTGATACTCTCGTTGATATGCGTGAGCACTTCGTGAGACTTGTCGTCGCTGTAATGGAAAGATACGTCTTCGAACGCGACGTCGCCGTGAACGTTTTCCAGGGGTACCGCGTCCGGGCTGTCCTGAACGTCGGGTTCGACTTCCATAATCTCCGTAAAACGTTCCAGGCCTGTCAGGCCGCGCTGGAACTGTTCCATGTAATCGACGATCCGACGGATGGACGTCAGGAGGGTACCGATGAACAGGATGTACGCGACATAATCGCCAGCAATCAGTTTGTGCTGGGCGAGCAGAATCGCGCCGGCGACCACAACCAGGATATACATGACGCCTTCGAACGTGCGTGTGACTGAGCCGAAACCGGCCATGGCGATATACTGGCGGATTTTGGCGGAAAGGATGTTCTGGTTATTGGCATTGAATTTATCCTGCTCCAGCGGCTCGTTGGCGAAGGACTGAACGACGCGGACACCCAGCAGGCTGTCTTCGATGCGCGCGTTCATTTCGCCCACCTCATGACGGCATTCCTTAAAAGCGGCGCGCATACGCTGGTTAAAGTGCCGCAGCAGAACGATCATCAGCGGTACGAGCGCAAACACCAGCAGCGTCAGGCCGATATTCATGTTCAGCAGGATCACGAACGATACGACGATCTTAACCCCGGCGATAAAGAATTCTTCGGGGCAGTGGTGCGCGAATTCCGCGATATCGAACAGGTCGCTGGTCAGGCGAGCCATGAGCTGGCCGATTTTTGTGTTGTTGTAGTAAGCGAACGAAAGACGCTCGAGATGGTCAAAGAGATCCCGGCGCATATCGGTTTCGATGCGCGCGCCCATAAAGTGGCCGCGCGACTGCATATAGTAAGCGCCGAGCGTGTCGATGATCCTGAGGAGCAGATACAGCAGCCCAAGCTTCAGCACCCATGGGATGGTGAGCGTGTCCGGAGAAACCATGGCGCGGTTTGTGATCTCGCGTACGATCAACGGGAAAACGATTTCACAGACAGTCGTCAGCGCGGCGCAGAACAGGTCAAATATCAGTGCTGTTTTGTAGCGCCCGAAATAGGGGAGAAAACGTTTCATCAGCTTGCCGACAGGCATCTGTCTTCCGGTTTGCTCAGACATATCTCACCTCAGAAGTTACGGGTCATGTCGTACCGTGCGTAAAAATCTTTCCTGAAATCGAGGAAGCGGTCGTTGGCGATCGCGTCGCGGATCTCCTCCATCAGCTGGAGCAGATAGCGCAGATTGTGGATGGACGCCAGACGCGCGCCGGTGATTTCCCCGACCTTGAGCAGGTGGCGGATGTAAGCGCGTGTAAAGTCCGTACAGGCATAGCAGTCGCATTCGGGATCGATGGGCGTGAAATCCTCTGCGTATTGTGCGTTGCGGATGACCATGCGCCCATTCCTGGTCAGCACGGTGCCGTTGCGCGCAATGCGAGTGGCGAGCACACAGTCGAACATATCTACGCCGCGTAGGACGCCCTCTACCAGGCAGTCCGGGGTACCGACACCCATCAGATATCGAGGCTTGTTGACCGGCATGTAAGGCATGAACGCGTCCAGCATTTCGTACATGATGGGTTTGGGCTCGCCCACGGAAAGGCCGCCGATACCGTAACCGATCATGTCCATATCGGCGAGGGTCTTCGCGCTTTCGATACGCAGGTCTTTGTCAAACGCGCCTTGCACGATGCCGAACAGCGCCTGGTCTTTTCGCGTATGATGCTGCTGGCAGCGCTTTGCCCAGCGGTGTGTGCGCTCCATGGCTTCGCGGGCGTCTTTCTGGGAGCACGGATAGGCGGAACAGATGTCGAAGGCCATCGCGATATCAGAGCCGAGCGCCTCCTGGATATCCATGGAGATTTCGGGGGAGATGAACTGGGACGATCCGTCCAGATGGCTGCGGAAAGCAGCGCCTTCCTCTGTGATCTTGCGCAGCCCCGCCAATGAAAAGACCTGGAACCCGCCGCTGTCTGTCAGGATGGGCCGGCCCCAGTGCATGAATTTATGCAGCCCGCCCGCTTTTTCGATCAGCTTTTCGCCGGGCCGCAGATGAAGATGATAGGTATTTGAGAGGATGATCCGGGCGTTCATTTCCTCGAGTTCGCGGGGCGTGAGCGCCTTGACAGTCGCCTGTGTGCCGACGGGCATATAAATCGGCGTCGGTATATCCCCGTGTGGGGTGTGGAAAACGCCTAATCGCGCACCGGACTGAGCGCAAACATGCAGCAGTTCATATGAAAAACCTTCAGCCATGTTACTCTCCGATTTTCGGCCAGGTATTCCTAAGCCCGTTCAGATCCCGCTCAAAGGGTTTAAAGATGGGGTTATCGGGAAGTGGCGCCATGAAGACCATCCGCTCTTTCGTCGTGGGATGAGTCAGCGTCAGACGCATGCCGTACAGGGCGATCTGTTCCTTTCCTTCCGGATGCCCGTAGCGGTGGTCGCCGACCAGCGGATGCCCGGAATGCGCCATCTGAACCCGGATCTGATGCGCGCGGCCGGTTTCCAGGCGGATGGCGCAGAGACTTCTCCCGTCTACGTGCCGGACGTTGACGCCGTTCAGGACCGCCAGTTTCCCTTCTGCCTTCAGATAGTCGGGAATCACCCGGACCATATTGGCTTCCTCGTCTTTTTTCAGGTAATCCACGAGTTTAAACCGCTGGGGGACTTCGCCCTCGGCGACACAGACATACTCGCGGTACATCTCATGGGTTCGCACCTGTTCAGACAGCCTCGCGGCGGCTTTTGAAGTGCGCGCGAAAACAATCAGGCCGGATACCGGACGGTCCATGCGGTGCACGAGGCCGAGATAAGCCTTTCCGGGCTTCTGATATTTTTCTTCGATGTAGGCGCGCGCTTCACTGAGCAGATCGCTGTCGCCGGTCTGGTCGCTCTGGGTGAGTTGGTTGGGGCGTTTAAGGACTACCAGCAGGTGGTTGTCTTCGTATACGACGGTCAATTGCTGATCCATGACGGTTTACTCCCGAATTGTTGATTGGCTGAATGTGAATCTTCCAGACGCGCCGCAGGGAAGAATGCCGCCTGCGGTCACAGGCAGGCAGACTTCTTCCGCGTCGATGCGACCGTGGAAGCGTTTTCCGATGGTCCTTTCAAGGACGTTAGTCAATACAGCCGGCTGGAAGCCGGTGGTGTAGCTGTTGATGAGGAAAAAGAGGGGCTGATCGCTCAAAAGTGCCGCGCAGGATTCCACAAGCGGGAAGAGTTCATCCTCAAGTTTCCAGACTTCGCCGCTTGGGCCGCGGCCGTAGCTCGGCGGATCCATCAGGATCGCGTCATACGACCGTCCGCGGCGGATCTCCCGCTGCACAAAAGCGTTGGCGTCCTCTACGATGAAGCGGAAACGGTCCTGGGGGAGAGCGTTCAGTTCAACATTGCGTTTGGCCCAGGTCACCATTCCCTTAGCGGCATCGACGTGCGTGACGTGTGCGCCGGCATGGGCGCAGGCGACTGTCGCGCCGCCCGTGTAGCCGAAAAGGTTCAGTACACGCGGGGAGTTTCCTCTCGCTGCAATCAGTTCGCTCATCCAGTCCCAGTTGACAGCCTGCTCAGGGAATAGGCCGGTATGCTTGAAGCCTGTTGGTCGTACGTAAAAACGCAAACGGCCGTAACCGATCGTCCATTCCTCGGGCAGCGTTTTCCGGTATTCCCAGTGTCCGCCGCCGCCGGTGCGCAGATAATGCGCGTCAGCGTCAGCCCAGCGTCTGGCAGGCAGAGCTGGCGGCCAGATGGTCTGGGGATCCGGGCGCGCCAGGAGATATTTGCCCCAGCGCTCGAGCTTTTCACCGGATCCGGTATCCAGCACCTCAAAATCGGTCCATTGTTGAGCGAGAAACATTCGTGATTATACCTTCCTCAGATAAGCGGTGGCTTGCTTGCCGTTCAGGTCGACGGACTTGGATTCGGCGCCATCAACTGCTCCGGCTGTGATCTCGTCCGCCAGGACGGTGGAGCGGATCATATCCGCAAAGGAATTCAGGGCGTTCATGACGGCGGGCTCGACTTCAATGCCCAGGGTGATGCGGTCGGTCAGTTCCAGCCCCAGATCCTTGCGCCATTGCTGTACTTTGCTGACCAGCTCGCGAGCATAGCCTTCCGCGACCAGTTCGTCGGTCAGGTTGGTGTCGAGCACGACGGTGATGCCGGCTTCGGACTGAGCCATCAGGCCGGGCTTTTGTTCCGTCTCGGTCAGTACGTCGCTCTGCGCGAGTTCAATGTCTGTGCCGTCGATATTGAACTTCAGCGTTTCGCCATTCTCAAAGGCCGCTACCGCTGCAGCGCCGTCGGCTTCGCGCAGCCATGCGCCGATCTTGCCGAGCAGGCGTCCGTAGCGCGGACCGAGGGTACGCATCTGCGGCTTGAGTTTGTAGGAAACGAAGTCGTTGGCCTTATCGGACATGATGACTGTCTTGACGTTGAGTTCGTCTTTCAGGACGGCCTGGTAGGTCTCGTCAAGCTGCGTGCCCACGACATAGAGGGTGGAAAGCGGCTGACGCACTTTCAGGGAGCTCAGGTTGCGGCAGGAGGCGCCCAGCTGCTTGACTTTCAACAGAGCTTCCATCTGCTCTTCCATTTCGAGGTGGATATAGCTTTCGTCGGCAGTCGGGAAATCGCAGAAGTGCACGCTTTCCGGAGCGGTATCGTCCACGGAGCGGGCCAGGTTCTGGTACATGCTTTCCGCCATGAAGGGCGTGAACGGCGCGAGCAGCTTGGAGAGGGTCAGCAGGACATGGTACAGGGTCGCGAACGCGGCATCCTTGTCTTCCTCGTGTCCCTTGCCCCAGAAGCGCTCACGGCTGCGCCGGACGTACCAGTTGGAGAGCTCGTCGACGAAGTCGGTCAGTTCGCGCGCCGCTTCGGGTACCAGATACTGGTCCAGATCTGTATCGACGTTCTTGATCAGGGTATTGAGCTTGCTCAGAATCCAGCGGTCCATGAGCGTCAGGTTCGCCTGACTGAGCGGATGTTTGGCGGGCTCGAAGCCGTCCAGCTGCGCGTACATGATGAAGAAGGCATAGGTGTTCCACAGCGTGCCCATGAACTTGCGCTGCACGTCACTGACGATCTCGCCGGAGAAGCGGGAGGGCAGCCAAGGGGCACCCTGGTAGAAGTACCAGCGCACGGCGTCAGCGCCCTGGGCATCGAGTACGGTCCACGGATCGACGACGTTGCCGAGGTGTTTGGACATCTTGCGGCCTTCGGCGTCCTGCACGTGGCCCATGACCAGACAGTTCTTGAAGCAGGACTGATTGAACAACAGCGTGCTGATGGCCAGCAGCGTGTAGAACCAGCCGCGGGTCTGGTCGATGGCTTCAGAGATGAAGTCGGCCGGGAAGCGGGACTCGAAGTCTTCTTTGTGCTCAAATGGATAGTGCCACTGCGCGAACGGCATGGAGCCGGAATCGTACCAGCAGTCGATGACGTCCTTAACGCGGTGCATCGGTTTGCCGCAGTGCGGGCACTTGATGACCACCTGGTCGATATAGGGACGGTGGAGTTCGGGCAGGTTGACTTCGCCGATGGCCATGTCCAGCAGTTCCTGCTTGCTGCCGATCACGTGCGTGTGGCCGTCTTCGCACTGCCATACGGGCAGCGGGGTGCCCCAGTAGCGCTCACGGGAAAGGCCCCAGTCAACGACGTTCTCGACGAAGTTGCCCATGCGGCCTTCCTTAATGTTGTCGGGCATCCAGTTGATCGAACGGTTGTTGCGCACAAGGGCGTCGCGGACTGCGGTCATGCGGATATACCAAGTCGGGCGTCCGTAGTAGAGCAGCGGCGTATCGCAGCGCCAGCAGTGCGGATAATCATGTTCAAACTTGGGCGCGGAGAAGAGCAGGCCGCGGGCGCTCAGGTCCTTGAGGATCTCAGGGTCAGCGCTGACGGCGCCGTTTTCGATCTCTTTCTCCGTGGGTTTGCAGCGCATGCCGGCAAACGGCGTTTCGGGCTTCATGCGGCCCTCGTTATCCACCATCTGCACGAAAGGCATGTCGTACTTGGCGCCGACGCGGGCGTCGTCTTCGCCGAACGCGGGCGCCTGATGGACGATGCCGGTACCGTCTGACATAGTGACGTAACTGTCGCAGCAGACGAAGAAGGCTTTCTTGCCCTGGGCTTCGACTTCCTTCGCGGCGCACTCGTACAGCGGTTCGTATTCACGATATTCCAGCGCCTTACCCTGCATGGTCTCGAGCACTTCATAAGCTTTGCCGTCCGCAGTCGCCTCATGGCGTTCCTTGAGGGGATCGAGTACCATATCCAGAAGCGCGGTCGCCATATAGTATACGTTTCCGTCGATGGCGCGGACCTTCGCGTACTCTTCGTCAGCGTTCACGCAGAGGCCGATGTTGGAAGGTAGGGTCCAGGGCGTGGTGGTCCAGGCCAGGAAATAAGCGTCTTCGCCTTTGACCTTGAAACGGACCACGGCAGAACGTTCTTTGAGCGTCTTGTAGCCCTGAGCGACTTCGTGGCTGCTCAGGCCGGTGCCGCAGCGCGGGCAGTAAGGAACGACTTTATGACCCAGGTAGAGCAGGCCCTTTTCCCAGATCTTTTTGAGGCTCCACCACTCGGACTCGATATAGCTGTCGTGGTAAGTCACATACGGATGTTCCATATCCACCCAGAAGCCGACGCGCTTGGACATGTCTTCCCACTCGTGCAGGTACTTCCAGACGGATTCCTTGCACTTCTGGATGAAAGGCTCGATACCGTATTCTTCGATCTGCTTCTTGCCGTTGATGCCGAGAAGCTTTTCAACTTCGAGCTCGACCGGCAGGCCGTGGGTATCCCAGCCGGCCTTGCGCAGTACGGAACACCCCTTCATTGTCTGGTAGCGGGGGATGAGGTCCTTGATCGCGCGGGTCTCCACATGTCCGATATGAGGACGGCCGTTCGAGGTGGGCGGTCCGTCATAGAAGGTGAATTTGTCTCCGCCGTCGCGGAGCGTATAGGAACGTTCAACGATATGATTCTTTTCCCAGAAGTCCAGGACTTCCCGCTCCCGGGCGGCGAAATTCATATCCGTTGCGACTTTTTTGAACATACAGCTTGTCCTCCTTTATGTGGTACCAAACCGGAACCGGTTTAGTATAAACCTCATTCTGAAATTATTCAAACGTTTCCTGAAAAAAACCTGACATACTCATGGGTTCGCCTGCGGCGTCCAGGTGGGAGATGTCCCCGATGACCGTGGTACGCCACTGGGCGGTACCCCGCTCACGCTCTTCCGTCAGAACGGCAGTGATCGCGGTCGGAGCCATGAAAGTGGTGTGCAGCAGCTGCATGGCGCTTGCGTTGAGCAGATGGCTCAGCAGGATCGTGGCAGCGCCGAAATGGCAGACCAGGCCGATCGTATCCCTGTTGGGGTGCTCCACCCGGTAAAAAAGGCCGTCGCGGGCATAGCCGTATCCGGCCAGAATGCTGTCCAGCCCATCCCACATCTCTTTCACGAGCGGCCGGGCACCCAATTCTTTAAAGGGACTGGCATCCATCCAGTTCCCGGCACTGTCCCATTCGGGATGGCGTTCACGGTACTTAGGATAATAATCCCATACGACATGGTCTGTCTTCGTATACACGTCGTATCCGTGAAGGGGGAATTCCCGCATCCAGGGAATGGTGACAGCGCTTCGACCGGTTTTTTCAAGCAATGGCCGGATGGTGGCCTGGGCGCGGCCCAGCGGAGAGACGAACCATTCTTTCACGTCAAGCTTTTCGAGCCGTCGGCAGAGGAGTTCGGCTTCCCGCTGTCCTTTTTCTGTCAGCGAATCGTGGGTATAATCCGGGTCGCCATGGCGGATCAGAAGCAGTTTCATAAGTTGTTGGCTCCCAATATGGTCAGTTGTCTGTGCATTTCATCCGCTTCAGGCATGACCGGTTCCCGTATCGGTTTTATCCGACCGGCCGGTCCTCACTTGGCGGTGTGCTGCTGGAGCAGCTCGCCGGCCAGGTTGATCTGGTCAGAGATCAGCTGCAGCATTTTATAACAGCTGACACCATCGCCCATGCTGGTCATGTCCTGGGTGCGCCAGCCGGCGTCCAGCACGTTCCTGATGGCGGAAGATACGCAGTCCGCTTCCTGGCTCAGGTGCAGGGAATACCTGAGAAGGGAGGCCACTGCTGCGATCGCGCCGAGTGGATTAAGATCGTCGGATGCCTTCGTATGGTCCGGTACGAAGGGCTCAACTACGGAAACCTTCTTGCCGACGCAGGCGTCGTGGAGCAGCATCGGTGCTCCGTGCAGGCAGGTAGCCAGCGCGAGGCACATTTCTCCGGCGTAAGCAGGGGTGACAAGATTCCCGATCTCGGAAGGCGAGAGCAGCAAGCGCTGGATCGCTTCGGCAGGGGAGAGCTCTTCGGCTTTGACTGTCTCCGCATCTTCTTCCTCAGCGTTGAGAGCTTCGACGAAGATGCGTGATTCAGTTTCGGACTCGGGCAGGATATAGAAAACCGTGCTTCCTTCATCCTTTGCCTGCTGCAGCGCAGCATGGAAGATTTCTCTGAGCGCGGTCTTTTCCTGATAGACCGCACGGGTAATCATGAATTTCGCGTTTTCCTGACCGCCGACCGAAAACTCTCGCGTTTTCGCGGGAATCCCAAGCGCGTGAAGCAGGAAGGGTTCCGCATCGTTGTTCGGATCGCCGAGGAATACCGCGTTTGACTGAGCACAGAGGCGCAGCGTGTTTTCGGAGAGCGGGACACCGTAAGCGCGTTCCGCAGCTTCCCCGATCTTATCCCGGACGATTGAGAATGTGTGCCCGAAAGCGACCGAAACGTCTGTCAGGACTTCCTCCGCGATCCCGCAGAGGCGTTCGCCGACGGGACTGCCGGGAAGGAGTACGATTTTTGCGTGCATGGATGAAACCTCCTGCTAATTGTGAATCAAGATAATTGCCAGATTTCCACGCTCATGGATTCGCTGTCATAAGGCGGTACGCGGACCGCGATCAGTTCCTGGCGTGAAGTCGGTACGTTCTTGCCGACATAGTCGGCCCGGATCGGCAGTTCACGGTGCCCGCGGTCAATCAGGATCGCCAGCTGAATGCGCTCAGGACGCCCGAGTGAAAAGACCGCTTCTATGGCTGCGCGCGCGGTACGTCCCGTATAGAGAACGTCGTCGACCAGGATCACATTGCGTTCCGTGACGGGAAACGGAATGCTGGTCGAGTTCACCGTCGCGCCTTCTGATATGGTCGTCAGGTCGTCGCGGTAACGGGTTATATCGATTTCCCCGACCGGTACGCGGATGCCTTCGATCTGTTCGATGGTGTCGGCGATCATCTGCGCCAGCGGTACGCCGCGGCGACGGATACCGATCAGGCAGACGTTGTCTACGCCGTCATTGCGTTCGATGATTTCGTGGGAGATCCTGGTTAGGGCACGGGTGACTCCGGCGCTGTCGAGAATCCTCGCCTTGAAGTTCGCCATGGTTATTTCTCCCATTCGAGTGGATAGGTTTCAACAGGGTTGGAAATATACTGTCCCTGTTTCTTCAGCGTATTGAGGACGGTATCAATGTACCGCGTTTCGGACAGCGGTGTCACGGCAAAGTCGTTGTAGTCGGTCTTCGAGGAAATGCGGCAGGGTACGATGCGGAATTCTGTGCCGTACATCTGGCCGCGGCGGTATTTGAAGCGGATCTGGAATATGAAGGTCAGCATGTCGCTGGGTTTTGCGTTGCCGGAGAACGAGAAGTTGCCAAGGGAATAAACGATGTACTTGCCGTTATACTCCTCAATGGGGTTGATGCGGTGGCTGTGGTGCCCGATGACCAGGTCAGCGCCGGCGTCGATGGTCGCCTTTCCCAGACGCTGCTGGTTTGCGTTGGGGTGATAGTCCAGTTCTTCGCCCCAGTGATAGCTGACGGTCACGATATCGCATCCGAGGGTGCGGGCGTTGTCGATATCACTCTGCAGGGTCTGGTAGATACGGTCGTATCCGCCGTTGAACGTCTGATAGGCGAGCATGCCGATCTTGACGCCCTTGACCTCATAGATGCCGAGCGTCGTAGAATTCGCGACAACCACGCCGGCTGACTGCAAAGCATTCATGGTGCTCGCGTAACCTTCTTCGCCGAAATCCATGACGTGGTTGTTCTCCATGGTCGCGGCTTCGATTGAGTTGTCGGGGAGTGTCTGGGCATAGTCGATCGGCGCGAGGAAAAGAAACTGATTGTTGCGCTTGTTGGAGGGCACGCGAACCTGATCCGCGAGCGTCCCTTCAAAATTGACGATGGTCAGGTCGTCCTCGGAGAGCAGGCTGCGGACATTGCGCAGATAGAAGTCAATCTTGCCGCCCTGGCGCTTGAGTTCTTTACCAAAGATCGAAGCGTCCAGATTCCGGTAAGCCTGGTAGTTGGTTCCGATCGTCAGGTCTCCGGTCGCCGTGATCACAATGGACATGAGCCCGGAAGGGGAAACCGTTTCCTGAGTCGGCTCTGTGGTCGTGAATACGGGAACGGGCGTCGGTACTGGAGTGGGGGCAGCGGTCACGATGATAGAGTCCTTGGCGTCGAAGAAGGAAGATTCTTCTTCCTCTTCAGCGGATACCAGCGCTGTGTTCAGTGTAAGGCATATCAGGAGCAGCCAGAGAATGGCGTTTAATAACCTTTTGCTCATATGGTCAATCTCCCAAGTGGCGGATAAAATGCTCAATGCGGGTAAATGCCTCGTTCAGCTGCTTCAGCCCGGTCGCGTAGCAGCAGCGGATGTGTCCTTCGCCGGACGGACCGAAAGCAGGCCCGGGCACGCAGACCACCTTTTCGGTTCTGAGTAGTCTTGTGCAGAATTCTTCGCTCGTGAGTCCGGTTTCACGGATCGAGGGGAAACAGTAGAACGCGCCTTCCGGAGTATGACAGGACAGGCCCATCTGACGGAACGCGTCCACCATCAGGCGTCTGCGCTGGTCGTAACTATCGCGCATGGTCACGATATCACGGTAGCCGTTTTCCCGGCCGGTGCGAAGGGCTTCTTCAGCGGCGACCTGACTCTGGCGCGGCGCGCACATGATCGCATACTGATGGATCTTGTTCATTTCGCCGATCAGCGCCTTGTCCGCACAGGCATAGCCTAACCGCCATCCGGTCATGGCAAAGGCTTTTGAAAAGCCGTTGATCAGCACTGTGCGGTCTCTCATTCCGGGAAGAGAGGCGATAGAAACGTGGCTGTCGCCGTCATAAGTCAGTTCGGAATAGATCTCGTCGGAAATGACCAGGAGATCATGGCGCTCAATGACCGGGATGATCGCTTCGAGATGCTCACGGCGCATGACCGCGCCGGTCGGATTGTTCGGGTAGGGGAAGATCAGTGCTTTGGTTTTCTCTGTAATGGCCTGCTCCAGCAGGTCCGGAGTGAGCCGGAATCCGTTTTCGGCGTCAGTCATCAGCGGCACAGGTTCTCCGCCGGCAAAAGTGACGCAAGGCGCGTAGCTTACATAGCACGGATCGGGAACGAGTACCTCGTCGCCCGGTTCAATGATCGCACGCAAAATGAGATCGATCGCCTCGCTGGCGCCGACCGTGACAAGGATTTCCGTTTCGGGATCATATTCGGTGCCGTAACGGCGGGAAAGATATCCGGCGATTTCCGTCCGAAGGGACAGAAGGCCCCTGTTGGGGGTATATTGCGTCTCACCGTCAAGCAGGGAATCCATCGCCGCGTTGCGGATATGGTACGGCGTGACAAAGTCCGGCTCGCCGACGCCTAAAGAGATGGCGCCTTTCATAGTGCCTGCAATGTCAAAAAAGCGGCGTATGCCGCTTGGCGGAACAGCCGTCACGCGAGGAGAAAGGAAACGCTCGCTCATGGGCTCACGACCAATCTCTGATCCTTGGTCGCCGCTTCAAAAATGACGCCGTCCTGTTTATATCGTTTGAGCACGAAACTGGTCGCTGTTCCGGTGACGGTATCCAACACGCTCAGTTTTTCACTGACAAAGGCAGCAAGTTCCTTCAGCGTGGCAGCTTCCACCAGTACCAGCAGGTCGTAGCTGCCGCTCATCAGGTAGACGGATTTGACTTCGTCAAAACGGTAGATGCGGCTGGCGACCGCATCGA
>JAFRNK010000129.1 GCA_017430225.1 Clostridia bacterium
CCAGCCCGTGAACGCCGTCGGCGATCGCGCTGATCGAGTCGGAGGCGTCCCAGGTCACGGTATCGTCCTGGTAGGTGATGCTGCCGCCGGAGGTTTCCGGCGTGCCCAGGAAGCGGTCGATGCGCTGGAGCGTGCGCTCCAGCTCGGTCGTCCTGACGGAAGTAAACAGGTCGAGCGCGTCGCCCTTCCGGTTGACGATGCCGCAGATCGTGCGCAGATGCGGGGCGGAGGTGCCGATCAGGCAGGTCTTGACGCCCGCCGCGCCGACGGCGAGCGCGTTGACCGCGGAAGCGGCGGCGAGGCCCACGGAGTCGTCGCACACGACTTTCACGAAGGCGTCTTTGAGTGCAGGAACGCGCTCGTACAGGTTCAGCAGGAACTGCTTGTACTCCTCCGGCAGGAAGACGCCGGCGGTATCGGACAGGCAGATGTTGTTCGCGCCTGCGTTCAGGGCGATGCTGACAGCCTGGGCGAGGAAATCCAGATCAGCACGGCTGGCGTCCGTCGCGCAGAACTCGACGTCGCTGCAGAGGGAAGCGCACAGTCTGACCTGGCTGTCGATTTCCTCGAGCATCTTTTCAGGCTTTTTGCGCGCGATGTACTCCATCTGGACGCTGGAAACCGGCACGTCCACGATCAGGCGGGCGCGTACGGCGGTGCGCAGCGCCTCCCAGGCGCGTTCTGCGCTTTCAGGCGTCCTGCCCGCCGGCAGGGCGAGGGTCGTATTGTGGATGACGGAGGCGAGCGTCTTGACGAAAATACTGTCGGCCTTGCTGTCGGTCAGCGGGGCCAGCTCGATCGCGCTGATGTTGACGCGGTCAAGGCACTTCGCGATCTCGAGCTTTTCCTTGAAGCCCAGCGCGCCGCTTTCGGTCGCGCGCCGCAGTGTGATGTCGGTAATGCTGATTTTCCTCATTGCTGTCCTGCCCTTTCAATAAATAAGCCCCTGAGCGCATTGCTCAGGGGACGGAATAACCGCGGTACCACCCCAGTTGCCGCGTCGTGAGACGGGCCTCTTGACGGATCGAATCCTTCGCCGTGGTAACGGGGCGCGCCGGGGCACCTTACTGTGGGTTCGGGTGCCCTGCTCGGAAGTGAGACCGCACGCGCTGCCTGCTGCCGGCTTGCACCAAATGCCGGCTCTCTGAAAGCGGGGGAGCGCAGCGTAGCTTCGTCGCTGCATTATGGCGGTAATTTATCACTTGCATGCCGCTTTGTCAAGCGTATTGCGGCAAATATCTTGAATTTTTATTGTACCGGGCGGGAAAAGAAGGCTTGTTATTTCATGACGATTATGTTAATATATGAGAGTCGGTCAACAACCGAATTCTGATGTGATTCAAGTAAAGGAGCGTAGTGTTATGGCAAAGAAAACTATTGACGACATCCAGGTCAACGGCAAGCGGGTACTCGTACGTTGCGATTTCAACGTTCCCATGAAGGAAGGCAAGATCACGAACGACAAGCGTATCGTGGCTGCCCTGCCCACCATCAAGAAGCTCATCGCCGACGGCGGCAAGGTCATCCTGTGCAGCCATCTGGGCAAGCCGAAGAACGGCCCGGAAGAGAAATTCTCCCTCGCGCCTGTGGCGGCCCGCCTGAGCGAACTCCTCGGCAAGCCCGTCGTCTTCGCGAACGATGACAACGTGGTCGGCGAAAATGCTAAAGCGGCTGTCGCTGCGATGCAGCCCGGCGACGTGGTGCTCCTGCAGAACACCCGCTTCCGCAAGGAAGAAACCAAGAACATCGAAGACTTCAGCAAAGAGCTCGCTTCCCTGGCGGACTGCTATGTGGACGACGCTTTCGGCTCCTGCCACCGTGCGCACTGCTCCACTGAGGGCGTAACCAAGTTCCTGAGCCCCAACGTAGCCGGCTACCTGATCGGCAAGGAACTGTCCATCATGGGCAAGGCCCTGGAAAACGCGGACCGTCCGTTCGTCGCTGTCCTGGGCGGCGCGAAGATCGAAGACAAGCTGAACGTCATCAACAACCTGCTCGAAAAGGTCGATACCCTGATCATCGGCGGCGGCATGGCTTTCACCTTCCTGAAGGCGAAGGGCTATGAAATCGGCAAGTCCCTGCTGGACGAGACCAAGATCGACTACTGCAAGGACATGATGAAGAAGGCGGAGGAGAAGGGCGTCAAGCTGCTCCTGCCTATCGACACCGTTTGCGTGCATGCGTTCCCGGATCCCATCGACGCTCCGATCGACACCGTCGTGACGGACGCTGACAAGATTCCCGCGGACATGGAAGGCTGCGACATCGGCCCCAAGAGCGCTGAGCTCTTCGGCAACGCTGTGAAGGCTGCCAAGACGGTCGTCTGGAACGGCCCCATGGGCGTATTCGAGAATCCCACCCTGGCCAAGGGCACCCTGGCTGTGGCGCAGGCCATGGCGGACAGCGACGCTGTGACCATCATCGGCGGCGGCGACAGTGCTGCGGCGGTCGAGCAGATGGGCCTGGCTCCCAAGATGACGCACATTTCCACCGGCGGCGGCGCTTCCCTGGAGTATCTTGAAGGCAAGATCCTGCCCGGCGTTGCCTGCCTGGACGAAAAATAAGAGAGGTATATGATCATGCGTAAACCGATTATTGCCGGCAACTGGAAAATGAACAAGACGCCCGAAGAGGCGACTGCCCTCGTCGAGGCGCTCAAGCCCCTGGTCAAGGACGCGGCCTGCGACGTCGTGGTCTGCGTTCCCGCTGTGGATCTCCACGCCGTGAAAGCGGCCGTGAAGGGCAGCAAAATCCATGTGGGCGCCCAGAACGTCCACTTCGCCGCGAGCGGCGCTTACACCGGCGAACTTTCCGCCGATATGCTCCTCAAGAGCGGCGCCGAGTACGTCATCATCGGCCACAGCGAACGCCGCCAGTATTTCGGCGAGACGGACGCGACCGTGAATCAGCGTGTCAAGGCGGCTGTGGCTGCCGGCCTGAAGGTCATCCTCTGCGTCGGCGAGAAGAAGGAAGAGCGTGAAGCCGGCTATACCGACGCCCTGGTCGAATACCAGACGCTGATCGCCCTGACTGGCCTTGAGAAGAAGGAAGTCGAGAAGGTCGTCATCGCTTATGAACCCGTCTGGGCCATCGGCACCGGCCTCACCGCGACCGACGAGCAGGCGAACGAGACCATCGGCGTCATCCGCCAGGCGCTCGCCCGCAAGTACGGCAAGGGCACGGCCAACAAGGTCCGCATCCAGTACGGCGGCAGCATGAAGCCCTCGAACGTCAAGGGCCTGATGGCGCAGCCCGAAATCGACGGCGGCCTGATCGGCGGCGCGTCCCTGAAAGCTGAGGATTTCGCAAAGGTCGTCAACTTCGATAAATGATCGTATCCTACTGCAAAAAATGCAAACTTGAAAGCGAAGGCACGGTTTGCCAGCAATGCGGCAAGCGTGCCTCCGCTTCCAGTATCAGGGATGTATGGCGCACCGTGCGCGTGCCCAGCGCCGATACCGGTTCCTGGCGCAGCGCCGTGGGCGTCTTATCCTTTGTGGTGATCGTGCTCCTGGCCGCGCTGGTGGTAGCCGAACGGCTCGGCTCGTCCGCGCACAGCTTCTCGACCTCTGTCGGGTCCCTGATTTCGGCTGTGGCCATCGCGGGCGTGATCGGACTCCTGATCGTGCTGGCTGCCTTCTCCCTGCAGGGCCGCGAAGAGATCCGCTACATCCTGGACATGGAAGGCGCGCACATGCAGACTTGGTACCGTGCCTCCCGCATCCACGCCTGGGCGAGGCTCCAGCGGGCCGACATGAGTTCTGCCCATCAGTCCCGGGACGGCTCCAAGTACCTGAAAGCGGAGGAGCGGCATCTCCTGTGGCGCGATATCAACGAGATCGGCTATTCCCCGTCGACCGGGACGATCCGGCTGTACCGCACGCCGCACCTGGCGCCGTTCGTGCTCAGGATCCCGCCGGAAGAATACGAAATGGCCGAGGCACTGATCAAAAAGCACACGAAGATCCAGCGGTGAACCGCAGAATCAATCATGAAAAAACCAGACTGTCGTCAAAGCAGTCTGGTTTCTGTTTGCGGTATGCTGTATTCAGTCGTCTTCGGTGTCAGGCTTTCGCAGGCCCGCGACGTGGGTGACCGGGAGTGAGAAGCAGATCGCGTTGGCCGCGGTCTGAGTGCCGGCCTTTTCCATGATGGCCTTCATGATGTTGGCCTTGTCCGCGGTGCCGGCGACGATGAGGATGATCTCCTTTTCGTTGGCCAGCGTCAGCCCCATGAATTTCTGGGCCTGCCGGATGCCGGTGCCCTTGGCCGCGATGACGGTGCCGCCTGTCGCGCCGGCTGAGCGGGCGGCGTCCATGACCTCGTCCGTGTGCCCTTCGTTCAGGATCACGTAAATCAGCTCATAATTGAATTTCAGGTCCGGTTTCCCTTCGCCGGCGGTCTGGTGTTCGGTCAGATTGGACAATGTGCTCGCACCTCCGATACTCTTGATGGGAATACATACTACGATGCCGTTTCCGGGAATGTCGACATACAGCTTCTTCTTCATGTCGCGCATGAACTGCCTGGTCATTTCCGGATCCGCGACGGTCGCGACCACTGCTTTGTCGCTGGGCGCCAGGCCCCTGCGAAGTAACTGCTGCGCCGTCGCGGTGCCGTGGCCGAGCATGGTGAGGGAGACTTTCAGCTTCGCGGCTTTCATGAGGGACCTCAGCTGGTCTCTCTTGTCGCGGTCCAGGATCGCTATCACAAAGTTCAGCTGCATGTTACACCTCCCACAATTCGATGACGTCGTTGTCCGTGAATTGCGGTTCCTTCGCCTTGGAGATCCCGCGCCTGGAGGAGAGTACGGAGATGACGCCCATGATCTGGACCGTGATGAGCGGCATCATGGCAACCATGGATATGAGGCCGAAAGCGTCGGTCATCACATTGCCTTCCAGCGCCTGGACGACGCCCATGGCGAAGGGCAGCATGAAAGCCGCGGTCAGAGGGCCGCTGGCGACGCCGCCTGAGTCGAAGGCGATCGCGGTAAAGGTGCTGGGGACCAGGAAGGACAGGGCCAGCGAAACGGCATAGCCGGGAACGATGAACCAGAGGATGGAAATGCCGGTCAGCGCCCGGAGCATGCTGATGCTCATGGCGGCTGCGACGCCGACAGAGAGGCTAAGGCCCATGGCCCTGGCGGAGATCGCGCCAGCGCTCAGCTCTTCGACCTGCCTGTTGAGTACGTGCACGGCAGGCTCGGCATTGATGATGAACCAGCCCATCAGCGCGCTCAGCGGGATCAGCATGACCTGGTACTCGGTCGCGGCGATTTTCTGGCCCAGCATGAAGCCGAGGGGCGAGAAGCCGACGTTGACGCCTGTCAGGAACAGCATCAGGCCGGTGAGCGTCATGATCAGGCCGATCAGGATGCGGAAGAAGGGACGGCTTTTCAGCCGCAGCGCCAGGACCTGGAAAATCAGGAAGAATCCGGCGATGGGCAGCATGGCGGCTGCGACCTCGCGCAGCTGTTCGGGAATGGCTTTCAGGTAACCGTGGCCCAGCGCAACGGTATCCCCGTAGGATACAGCGGTCATCGTCACCTCAGCGTCGGTGCCCGCGTGGTAAATGAAGCCGAGGATCAGCACGACCAGGATCGGGCCGACGGAGCACAAGCCGACCAGGCCGAAGCTGTCTTCCTTGGCTTTCGCGTCGCTGCGGATGGACGCGATACCGACGCCCAGCGCCATGATGAAGGGCACGGTCATCGGTCCCGTGGTGACGCCGCCGGAATCGAAGGAGACGGCAATGAAATCCCTGTCCGCGAGGACCGCCAGCAGGAAAATGATCCCGTAGAAGCCGACGAGCAGCCAGCGCAGCGAGATCCTGTACAGGATGCGCGCCATGCTGAGCGCGAGGAAAGCGCCGACGCCGACGGCTACTACGATGATCAGCACGGTCGTGTCAATGGCGGGTACGTTCTTGGCCAGCACCTGGAGGTCGGGCTCGGACATGGTGATCGCCACGCCCAGCAGGAAACTGACGCCGATGATCAGCAGCGGGTTGCGGCTCCTGGTCATTGCGGCGCCGATATGCGTACCGATCTGAGACATGGAGATGTCGGAACCGACCGTGAACAGCGCCATGCCCAAGATCAGGAACGCGGCACCGATCACGTAGGCGAGCATCAGGTCCGTCTGCAGCGGTACCCAAAATGCGGCAAGCACCGCCACGATCAGCACAACAGGCATGACCGAGGCGGCTGCTTCCTTGAGTTTCTCTATGAATACACTCTTGTTCGGCACGGTGAAATTCGACCTTTATCCTTTGACTACGATATTCAGAAGCCTTCCGGGAACGAATACGGTCTTGACGATCTGGCGGCCGGCGACCAGCTTCTGCACTTCTTCTTTGCCGGGCAGCTGGGCGAGGCCTTCCTCGCGGGTCATGTTGCTGGGCGTCATCAGCTTGCCGCGGACTTTGCCGTTGATCTGGATCGCGATCTCGATGGAGTCGGCGATCAGGTAACGCTCGTCCCAGGCGGGCCAGGGCTGGTGGTGCAGCGGGGCGCCGAAGCCGCAGCGCTCCCAGATCTCCTCGCAGATGTGCGGGCTGACGGGGGAGAGGATCAGCAGCAGCGCCTTGAGTTCGCCGCGGGTGATGCTGCCCTTCTGGTAGATCGCGTTCACCAGGGACATCATCTGCGCGATGGCGGTGTTGAACTTCATCGCCTCGTAGTCTTCGGTGACCTTCTTGATGGTCTGGTGGACGGGCACGAGCATGTCCTCGGAGACCGCTTCGCTGTCGTTCAGGATCTCCTGCAGGCGCCATACGCGGTCCAGGAACTTGCGGCAGCCGCGGGCGCCGTTGGTCGACCACGGGATCGCCTGGTCGAAGGCGCCCATGAACATTTCATACATGCGGAAGGCGTCGGCGCCGATCTCCGCGACCATGTCGTCGGGATTGATGACGTTGCCGCGGGACTTGGACATCTTCTCGCCGTTCTCGCCCAGGATCATGCCGTGGCTGGTGCGCTTCTGGTAGGGCTCGGGCGCGCTCACCAGGCCGAGGTCGTGCAGGAAGAGGTGCCAGAACCGGCTGTAGAGCAGGTGCAGCGTGGTGTGCTCCATGCCGCCGTTGTACCAGTCGACGGGCATCCAGTAATCGAGGGCTTCCTGGCTGGCGAAAGCTTCGTTGTTGTGCGGATCGCAGTAGCGCAGGAAATACCAGGAAGAGCCGGCCCACTGGGGCATGGTGTCGGTTTCGCGCTTGGCGTCAGCGCCGCAGCAGGGGCACTTGACGTTGACCCAGTCGGTCATGCGGGACAGCGGGCTCTCGCCGGAATCGGTGGGCTCGTAGGCTTCGACTTCGGGCAGGAGCAGCGGGAGGTCCGTCTCCTTGAGCGGGACCGCGCCGCACTTCGGGCAGTGGATGATCGGGATGGGTTCGCCCCAGTAGCGCTGGCGGGAGAATACCCAGTCGCGCAGCTTGAAGTTGATCTTGCGGGTGCCGATGCCCTGCTCCTCGAGCCAGTCGATGATCTTCTTCTTGGCGTCGGCGACGCTGAGGCCGTCCAGGAACCCGGAATTGACGAGGATGCCGGTCGCGACGTCAGAGAAGCAGGCTTCCTGCACGTTGCCGCCCGCGACGACCTCGATGATGGGCAGGTTGAACTTCTTGGCGAATTCCCAGTCGCGCTCGTCGTGCGCCGGAACGGCCATGATCGCGCCGGTGCCGTAGGTCATGAGCACGTAGTCGGATACCCATACGGGGATCTCCTTGCCGTTGACTGGATTGATCGCGCGGATGCCTTCGATGCAGACGCCCGTCTTGTCCTTCGCCATTTCGGTGCGCTCGAAGTCGCTCTTCTTGGCGGCGGCTTCGCGGTAGGCGATGATATCGGCGTAGTTGGTGATCTGGTCCTTGTAGCGGTCGATCAGCGGATGCTCGGGCGAAATGACCATGTAGGTCGCGCCGAAAAGCGTATCCGGCCTGGTCGTGAAGGCGCGCAGGGACTCGTCCACGGGGGTCAGCTTGAAGTTGACCTCGGCGCCTTCGCTGCGGCCGATCCAGTTGCGCTGCTGCACCTTGACGCGGTCGATGAAGTCCACGGTATCGAGGCCGTCCAGGAGCTTCTGCGCGTAGGCGGTGATCTTCAGCATCCACTGGGATTTGACGCGGCGCGTGACTTCGGTCCCGCAGCGCTCGCACTTGCCGTCGACGACCTCTTCGTTGGCGAGGCCGCACTTGCAGGACGGGCACCAGTTGATGGGCATCTCGGACTTGTAGGCCAGGCCCTTTTCGAACAGCTTGAGGAAGATCCACTGCGTCCAGCGGTAGTATTCCGGATCGGTCGTATTCACTTCGCGGTCGTAGTCGAAAGAAAAACCGAGCTTCTTCAGCTGGCTGCGGAAGTGGTCGATATTGTCCTTGGTCACCTTGGCGGGATGGACGTGGTTCTTGATCGCGTAGTTTTCGGTCGGCAGGCCGAAGGCGTCCCAGCCGATGGGGTACAGGACGTTATAGCCTTCCATGCGGCGCTTGCGGGCGATGATGTCCAGGGCCGTATTGGAACGCGGATGCCCGACGTGAAGCCCCTGGCCGGACGGATAGGGGAATTCGATCAGGCAATAATATTTGGGCTTATCGGAATGGTTCTCAGCGCTGAAAGCGTGCTGTTCATCCCAGATTTTCTGCCATTTGGGTTCGATTTGAGCGGGTACGTACGGTGCGACGTTCATACTTCATGGCCTCCTAATGAAATTCCTGACAAGTATAATCCAGATTTGCTGATTTGTAAACTGTAAAATCATGGTGGGGCGGGGACGGAATAAGATAAAAGATTTCACAGTACCGCTCCGGGATCCATGCCTGAAAACCCGTCGCCGGTCACGGCTAATTCAATGTTGCACAAATGGAAAAAACCGTGTATAATGTATGCGTATCTTTCTGACGATTGGAGGGTCGAAGGTATGGAATGCAAGATCAAGACGGATGTTGGCACCATTTTTATTTCTGAAGACGTGCTGCTCAAGGTCGTTGGATACGCCGCTCTCGAATGCTACGGGATCGTAGCCATGTCCTCCAAACGCGCCAAGGACGGCATCGTGGAATGGCTCGGCAGGGAAAACCTGAGCAAGGGCGTCGAGATCAAAATGACGGATAACCAGCTGGATGTGAACCTGTATATCGTGGTGGAGTACGGCGTTTCTGTCGCCGAGGTCTGCAAAACGATCGTCGAAGTGGTCCGCTATAAGCTGGAAAGCATGACTGGTGTACAGGTGCGCGGCGTCAATATCTCCGTGGAAGGAATCCGCGTTTGATCCGGAGCATCCATCGATGGGAGCCTCCGGCGCGTGATTTGTGCCGTAGCAGGCTCGAATGGAGGAAAATTCGTTGATAGAAATCAAGGCGATTGACGGCCTGATGCTGCGTGAGATGGTATTGGCCGGCACAGCCCTGCTGGAAAAGAACCGGGAAAAGGTGGACGCGCTGAACG
>JAFRNK010000130.1 GCA_017430225.1 Clostridia bacterium
CTTTCGCGGACGAGGAACGATGCGTCGGCCTGATGGTGCAGGGCACAGCAGACGTCTGGTGTCATGCTGCGGACGGCACGGAAACGCTGATGAACACGATCGGGCCGGGGGACTGCTTCGGAATCGCCTATCTGTACGGTGATACGGATATGCAGACCCGCGTCATCGCCAGGGAGCGCTGTGAGGCGGCGTTTGTCAGAAAGGCGGACATTCAGGCATTGCTTGCCGAGGATCAGGATTTTGCCACCAGGTATTATGCCCTGTGCAACAAGAAACTGCAGTTCCTGCTTTCCCGGATCTCACTGCTGACCGCTCAGTCGTGCAGGACGCGCCTGACGGCTTACCTGCTGCTGAACCGGGACCGGGACGGCTTCGTTCCCCTGAACGGTTCCAAGGACGAATTGGCCAGACGGCTTTCCGTCAGCCGGGCCGCTGTCTACCGCGAACTGAATGCCCTGGCCGATCGCGGCGAGATCAGGCTATCCAAACGGGGCATCACCCTGAACGACCCTGTGCGCCTGGAACAGTCGATGTACGACGACAATGATAAAAGGAGTGAATAACCATGAAAAGACTGATGTCGATGCTGCTCATCCTGATGCTGCTGGTTCTGCCGGCTGCCGCTGAAGAATACCGGATCAAGGTTTCCTCGCCCAACGGCGCGCCTGGAATCGCCCTGGCGATGCTGGCTGTCGAGGCCCCTGAAGATTATACCTATGTCGCGGCGGAAGCCATCACGGCTGAGTTTGCGGGCGCGAAGGCGGACTTTATCATCGCCCCGATCAACGCGGGTGCGAAACTGTACAAGGCCGGAAAATCCAGCTACCAGCTGGCTGCGGTCGTGACCTGGGGCAACCTGTATTTTGCGTCGCAGCGGGCCGATTTTAAGCCTGAGGACATGAACGGCGCGGAAGTCACACTGTTCGGCGAGAACACCATCAACGCGTCGGTCGCGCTCTATGCCCTTGAACAGAACGGCATCGTTCCTGCGAAGGTCAATTACCTGGCGGGCGCCGCGAATACCCAGAGTCTGCTCCTGTCCGACGAAAACGCGATCGTGGTGACAGCGGAACCCGCGCTGACAGCGGCGTCCATGAAGAACGACAGGATCACGTCCTACGCGCTGAACGACCTTTACGAGAAAGCGACCGGGTTCAACGGCTACGCGCAGGCCGGCCTGTTCGTGAATCCCGCCACGGTACAGGCATATCCGGACGCCGTCGCGGAATACCTGCAGCAGGCAGAGAAGGCCGTCTCCATGTGCACAACGGACGTTGACGCGGTGGCACAGGCGGCTGTTGCCCTCGAAATCCTGCCGAACGCCAAGGTGGCCGGGCAGGCGATTCCGCGCTGCGCGCTGCGCTTTGTTTCCGCAGTTGAAGCGCGTGAGCAGATCGAAAAAACCGCCGAAATTGACCTGAGCCAATACGGCGGCGCACTGCCTGCGGACGATTTCTATTATGAAGCGCCGGCGGCAAAGTGACGCACTGGCCACTGCGATCGGCGTTATCCTGATCGGATTGCTGATCCAGTGCGCGGGCGTGCTGAAACACGAGCGGCTGGTTTTTCCGGACGCGCTCGAGATTCAGCGCGCCTTTTTCCGTTTGCTGGGGGAGGGAACGACCTGGCGGATGATGGGCACGACGCTGATGCATCTGCTCATCGCATTGCTGGCTGCTACCCTGATCGGGGTGCCGCTGGGGCTCGCGGAAGGGCTCAGCCGGTTCGCGAACCGCCTGTTCAGGCCGCTCATATCCTTTATCCGGGCCATCCCCATGATCGTGCTGATCATTATGGTCATGGTGCTGGCTGATTACGCGCGCGTTCCGGTGATCGCGGCTGCCTTGATGCTGATCCCGCCGATCAGCGAGGCGACGGCGGAAGGCTGCCGGAGCATCCCGTCTGAACTGATCGATGTCTACAGGATGAACACGGACCTGAACCCGTCTGTGCTGTTCCGCGTGTATCTGCCGCTCATGGCCGGCTACCTGCGCCAGGCGTATATCGAGGCGGTCGGCACCGGCATGAAGCTGGTCATCACCGCCGAATACATGGTCCAGACGAGGAACTCCCTGGGCAAGGCGGTCTTTTCCAGCAGCTATTTCAACGAATACCAGGATATCTATGCTTACGCCCTGATCATGGTGCTCATGATCCTTCTCCTAAGTGAAATGCCGACGCGGCTGGCGCGTCGGCTTTCAGAGGCGCGGGAAACGCGCCGGGGGACTCTTAACTGATGAACTCCCGCAGCTTTCCGGCGTATTCTTCGGTCAGGCCGAGATCCCAGAGCAGCGTGCAGGTCATATATTTGTTGCGCGCGTCGCGGGCGCCGATGAAGGCGTTTACAGTGTCGTCGTCACTGATGCCGATATCCCGGGGGATCAGGGGCATGCCGGTCCTGGACATGACCTGATAGATCTGGTCGTAAGCCGGGATTTCCTCGTCGATGATCTTCAGAATACGATCCCAGTTCCCGATGATGCGGCTGAGCCGCTCTTCGTGCTTCGCGGGATCGTTTTTCTGTTCTTTGGCTTCCAGCGCGAGGATTTCGGGGGCGGTCTTGCCGAAGATGGCGCGGATCTGGCTTTCCCAGCGTTCGGGCGTCATCCTGCGCCAGTAATCCCGTGCTTTGTCCGCGTCGGGAACGATCTTCCGGATATCGCGGTACATGTTCAGCGTCAGCAGGCTGCCGATGCCTACCTGGATGCCGTGCAGGTCGTAGGGTTCGCCGCGCTCCAGCGCCATCATCTCCCACATGTGGGAGAAATAATGCTCAAGACCTGAGGCGGGGCGGGAAATCTTTGCGTAAGCCATTGCGATGCCGCCGATGACCAGGCCTTCAGCCACAGCCTGGACTGCCTGGGGATCGCGCGCGGCGAGCCCGTCGGCGGCGTTAATGACTCTGTTGAGGCCTTCGCGCATCAGGTCGGCGATGTCCTGGCAATAGTATTCGTCAATGACCAGATGGGAGATGCGCCATTCGCAAAGGGCGATGTATTTGGCGATCATGTCGCCGAGGCCGGCCCACAGCATGCGCATCGGCGCCTGGGCGAGGATGTCCACGTCCAGCAGGATGCCACTGGGCGCCTGGTTGTACAGGGAGACTTTGACGTGATTCATCTCCATGGAAGAACTGTTGGAGGCGTACCCGTCCATGGACGGCGCGGTGCCGACGATGGCGTTCTTCCGTCCGACGGCGTGGGCGACGACCTTGCAGATGTCGTTCACGACGCCGCTGCCGACGCCCAGGATCAGGTCGCAGGCGGGATCATAATGCATGATGACGCTGCCGACTTCCCATTCGGCGGGCTTCAGGCGGTCTGTCTGGCAGGGGATGATGTACAGCTGGTGGGGGATCGAAGCGGCTTCCAGAATTTCGCAGACGAGCTTCCCGGCCGCAGCGTAAGTGTTATCATCGCAGATGACGAACGGATACTTTGTCCCCATGGCTTTCAGCATGTCGGGAAGCTCATGCAGGATACCGCGGCCGACGTTCAGGTAATCCAGCGGGCAGATGTGCTCGCGCCCGCAGGTGCAGGTAAATCCTTCGTGGCGGACCATTTCCGGCAGCGTCATATTTCTGAAATCTGGCATAACAGAACCTCCTATTCGGATAGCTGTTTTGTATTTTATCATAACTGGTGATAAAAATCCATTGCGTTTTTTAAAAACCTATGATATTATTTCCCCTGCATCAGGCAGGATTGCTTCATTATATATCTGGAAACGGAGCGCTGCTGCGTTTAGGATGCCCGCTGCCTGATGGAATTGAAGAGTTCTCATTCGGAGGTGCCAAATGGCGCAGAACACCAAGCTGGTGATCGTCGAATCACCGGCCAAGGCAAAAACGATCGCACGTTATCTGGGACGGGGATACAAGGTTGAAGCGTCCCAGGGCCATGTTCGTGACCTGCCCAAGTCTCAGCTGGGCGTGGACATCGACCATGATTTTGAAATGAAATATATCACCATTCACGGGCGTGGTCCGATCCTGGCGAAGATCCGCAAGGAAGCCAAAAGCGCTTCCAAGATCCTGCTGGCGACAGACCCTGACCGCGAAGGAGAAGCGATTTCCTGGCATCTGGCGCACGTATTGGATATCGATCCTGCTTCCCCGTGCCGCGTGGAATTCAACGAGATCACCAAGAAAGCTGTACAGCAGGCGATGAAACAGCCTCGCGCGATCGATATGGAGCGCGTGAACGCGCAGCAGGCCCGCCGCGCGCTGGACAGGCTGGTCGGATACAAGATTTCCCCGCTGCTTTGGGCCAAGATCAAAAAGGGCCTGAGCGCGGGCCGCGTGCAGTCTGTCGTCACACGTCTGATCGTCGACCGCGAAGACGAGATCGACGCGTTTGTCCCGGAAGAGTACTGGGACGTCACCGCCGACGCAGTGCTGCCGGATACGCACGGAAAAAAGCGCACCTATACCTTCAGCCTGTATCAGCTGGACGGCAAAAAGGCAGCGCTGACCAGCGAAAAGGACGCGCTGAAAGCGAAAAAGCAAATCGAAAGCACCGAATTCCACGCCGCGTCTGTGAAACACAGCGAGAAACGCAAAGCGCCTTCCGCGCCGTTCACGACCTCGTCTCTGCAGCAGGAAGCGAGCCGCAAGCTCAACTTCACGACCATGAAGACGATGCAGGTCGTGCAGCAGCTGTATGAAGGCGTCGAATTGGCCGGGGAAGGCACGCAGGGCCTGGTGACATATATCCGTACCGACTCCGTCCGCATCAGCGACGAAGCGGTCCGCGCGGCGCGGGCATTCATTCCCGAGGAATACGGCAAGGAATTCCTGCCGGAAACCCCGCAGGTCTACAAAGGCCGCACCAACGCGCAGGACGCGCATGAAGCCATTCGTCCGACCGTGATCGAGCGCAGGCCGGACGATATCAAAGCTTCGCTTTCTAGGGATCAGTACCTGCTGTACAAGCTGATTTGGTCACGTTTCATCGCCTGCCAGATGGCGCCTGCGCTGTATGACACGGTGACGATTTCCGCAGAGGGCGGGAAGACCGCGCTGCGTCTGAGCTGTGAGCACAAGCGTTTTGCGGGCTTTACAGCCGTTTACGAAGAAGGCACAGACGACGCCGAAACGGCGAAGGAAGTCGCGCTGCCGAATATCAAGGCGGACGCGGAGATCAGTTTCGGCAGTGTGGAGGCGACCCAGCATTTCACACAGCCGCCTGCACGTTATACGGAAGCGTCCCTGGTCAAGACCCTGGAAGAGAAAGGGATCGGCCGTCCGTCGACCTACGCTCCGACGATTACCACCATCATCGCCCGCGGCTATGTCGCGCGTGAAAAGAAGCGCCTGTATCCCACGGAACTGGGACGGATGATCAATCAGCTGATGATCGAGTATTTCGCGCCGATCGTGGACACGGATTTTACCGCGCGCATGGAGCAGGATCTCGACGATATCGAGACCGAAGGCGCCAACTGGCATAAAGTGGTCGGGGACTTCTATCCGGATTTCGAGCGGATGCTTTCGAAGGCCGAGCAGGACATCGACAAAATCGAGATCGCCGACGAGGTGAGCGATGTCGTCTGCGACCAGTGTGGCGCGAAGATGGTTTACAAGATGGGGCGCTTCGGCCGGTTCTTGGCCTGCCCGAATTTCCCGGAGTGCCGGAATACCAAACCGATCCTGAATTATATCGACGCTCCGTGCCCCAAGTGCGGCGCGAGACTGTTGGAGAAAACTTCCCGGAAAAACCGGAAGTTCTACGGCTGTGAGCGTTATCCAGAGTGCGACTTCGTCAGCTGGGACATGCCCGTGAAAGAGAAGTGCCCGGTCTGCGGCAGCTATATGACTTTGAAGCGGACCAGGAAGGACGAAGTCCTGCACATCTGCGCCAACGAGTCCTGCCGCCATAAGGTGGCCGTACCGGTAACAGAAGAGGAAGAGGCATGAGCCGCCACGCGACGGTCGTCGGCGCGGGACTGGCAGGCGCTGAAGCCGCGTGGATGCTGGCAAAATACGGCATCCCGACGACGCTGTATGAAATGAAGCCGGTTCGTTTCAGCCCGGCGCATAAGAGCCCGTTGTTCTCTGAACTGGTGTGCAGCAATTCGCTGCGCTCCGATCGTCTGGAAAACGCTGTGGGGCTGTTGAAAGAGGAAATGCGCCGGCTGGGCTCGCTGGTCATGGAGGCTGCGGAACTCGCGCGTGTTCCGGCGGGCGGCGCTCTGGCGGTCGACCGTGAGCGTTTTTCGGGTCATATCACGGAAGCGTTGGAAAAGCATCCGTTGATTGAGGTCCGGCGCGAAGAGGTGACGGCCATCCCGGAAGACGACGCTGTGATCATCGCAACGGGGCCGCTGACGAGCGATGCCCTGGCGGAAACCATCGCCGGCCTGCCCGGTGTGGACCGGTTGAGTTTCTACGATGCCGCGGCGCCGATCGTGACGGCGGATTCCCTGGACATGGATCATGTATTCCGCGCTTCGCGCTACGGCAGAGGCGACGATTATCTGAACTGTCCCATGGCCAAAGAAGAATACGACGCATTTATCGACGCGCTCCTGACAGCGGAAACAGCGCCTGTCGAGGGGTTTGAAGAGACATCAGTCTTTGAGGGCTGTATGCCGATCGAGTCCATGGCGAAGCGCGGGCGCATGGTGCCTGCTTTCGGGCCGATGAAGCCTGTGGGTCTGGTAGATCCGAACACCGGCCGAATGCCTTATGCATGCCTGCAGCTGCGTCAGGACGACGCTGCGGACACCCTGTATAATTTGGTCGGGTTCCAGACGAGGCTCAAGTTCCCGGAACAGCGCCGCGTGTTTGGCCTGATCCCGGGCCTGAGGAACGCTGAATATGCCCGCTACGGCGTGATGCACCGCAACACTTTCCTGAACTCCCCGGGTTACTTGTCCGCCACATACGAATGCCTGAACCGGCCCGGCCTGTATTTTGCCGGGCAGATGACCGGGGTGGAAGGCTATGTGGAGAGCGCTTCTTCCGGCATGGTCGCCGGGTTGAACGCAGCGCTGAAACTGACGGATCAGCCCCCGTGCGTTTTTCCGGAGGAAACCGCCATCGGATCGCTGGCGCTTTACATCAGTACGCCTAACCGTCATTTCCAGCCGATGAACATCACCTTCGGGCTGATGCCCCCGCTGGATAAACGGGTACGCGATAAAAAAGCCCGGTATCAGATGATCAGTGAACGGGCGTTGAATCGCCTGCAGGGGATCATCGAAGAAAAGCAATTGCGTCATTAATCGTGCATATATTGACTTTCTTTGACTTACATGATATTTTCTGTATGTACTAACCGCAAGGAGGTTCACGAATGACTGAGTTTCACGCGACCACCATCTGCGCCGTCCATAAGGACGGGCACACCAGCATCGCCGGCGACGGCCAGGTGACGATGGGGGAACATACCATATTCAAAGCAAACGCGCACAAGGTGCGCCGCATTTTCGACGACCAGGTCATCACCGGTTTTGCAGGCACGGTTTCCGACGCGTTTTCACTGTGCGAGCGTTTTGAGGAAATGCTGACCCAGGTCGGCGGCAACCTGGAGCGCGCCGCGGTGGCGCTCGCCCAGGAATGGCGCATGGGTAAGGCCGCACGCCAGCTGGACGCCATGCTGATCGTGGCGGACAAGACCAAGCTCTTGATCCTTTCCGGGACCGGCGAGGTCATCGAGCCGGACGGCGGCGTTGCCGCGATCGGCTCCGGCGGGAACTATGCTCTCGCGGCTGCCCGTGCTCTGTATGACAACACGGACCTGAGCGCGCATGAAATCGCGAAAAAGGCGCTTGAGATCGCGGCGAGCATCTGTGTTTACACCAACGATCACATCATTGTGGAGGATATCTGAGCCATGAAGGAACTGAGCCCGCATGAGGTCGTGCGCCAGCTGAACCGCTATATTATCGGCCAGGACGAAGCCAAGCGCGCGGTCGCGATCGCGCTGCGCAACCGTTGGCGCCGCGCGCAGCTGTCTGAAGAACTGCGCGAGGAAATCACGCCCAAGAATATCCTGATGATCGGCCCGACGGGCGTCGGCAAGACTGAAATTGCCCGCCGCCTCGCCAAGCTGGTCGACGCCCCCTTTATCAAGGTGGAAGCGACCAAATTCACCGAAGTCGGCTATGTGGGCCGCGACGTCGAATCCATCGTCCGCGACCTGACAGAAAACGCTGTGCGCATGGTGCACGACGAATATGCAGCCCGTGTCCGCACGCGCGCACAGGTGCTTGCTGAGGACCAGCTGCTGAACCTTCTTCTGCAGCCGCAGAAGCCGCGCACGCAGAATCCGTTTGAACTCCTCCTCGGCCGGGGCACATCCAATGAGCAGCCCCAGCAGTCTGAGGAAGAAAAACGCCAGTACGCCAGCCGGAAGGACCAGCTGCGTGATCAGCTGCGCCGCGGCGAACTTGAGAACAACGAAATCGAGATCGAAGTCGAAGACCAGGCGCCTCAGCTGGAAGTCGGCGGCGCATCCATCAACATCGGCGATATGATGGGCGGCATGATGCCCAAGCGCACCAAGCTGCGCCGTGTGAAGGTGCACGAAGCGCGCGACATCCTGATCGCTCAGGAATCCGATAAGCTGATCGATGAGGACGCGGTGCGCGAAGAAGCGGTCCGCCGCACGGAACAGAGCGGCATCGTCTTCCTGGATGAAATCGACAAGGTCGCCGGTCACGGCGGCGGCAGCGGGCCGGACGTTTCCCGTGAGGGCGTCCAGCGCGACATCCTGCCCATCGTGGAAGGCAGCACGGTCAACACCAAGTACGGCGCGGTACGCACGGACTTCATGCTGTTCATCGCCGCAGGCGCGTTCCACGTCTCCAAGGTCACGGACCTGATCCCCGAACTGCAGGGCCGTTTCCCGGTGCATGTCCGGCTCAAGTCGCTGACGGAGGATGATTTTGTCAATATCCTGACTCAGACGGACAACGCGCTGACGCGCCAGTATGCCGCGCTTCTGGAGGTGGATCATGTACACCTGACGTTCGAAGAAGGTGCGCTGCGTGAGATCGCCCGCATCACGCTGATGGAGAACGAGACGCATGAAGACCTCGGTGCGCGCCGCCTGCACGCCATTTTCGAAGAACTGCTGGAGGATGTATCCTTCAACGCCGGAGGCGGAGACGCGCCGGATGTCTATCTGACGATTACAGAGCAGTATGTCAAGGAACACCTGAAGGCGGAAAAAACACTCGATACCAAGAAGTATATACTGTGATTTTATGCTGTTCAGTCTGTGCGGCTGAGCAGCTTTTAGTTAAATCATGATAAGGAGGAAAGCGTTATGAGCACCAATCTTGCCACCCTGTTGAAGGAAGCGCGCAGCAGCTCCGGCCTGAACCAGGAACAACTGGCGAAAAAGGCGGGCAGCCAGCTGACGGCGAACGACATCAGCCGAGCGGAGCGCGGGCTGGACGTGCCCAGCGACACCCAGTTGAAGGCGATTGCGAAGGTGACCGGTGTCACACAAAAATCCCTGCTGGACGCAGCCAAGACCGCCCGCACCAAGCCCCCGGCTGCGAAAAAGACCACGACAGCGGCGAAGACGACCGCAGCTAAGAAGACGACAACCACCGCCAAAACGACTGCCGCTAAGAAGACTACGACCACAGCCAAAAAGACAGCTACCGCCGCGAAAAAAGACGACTACACCCTGACGGCGACCGAGAAGAAGCTGATCGACGCATACCGTTCGGCTTCGAGCGAGAATAAAAAACTGGCTTTGAACCTGCTGCAGGGCAAAGATGTAGAGAACAGCGACGCCTCCGGCATCGGCGCCATCCTGCAGAACGGCCTGTCTTCCGGTCTGGGCGGGGTCCTGGAAACCCTAATCTCCGGGCTCGGGAAATAAGCATTCAATAAAAGGGGATGTTGCAGAAGATCATCTGCAACATCCCTTCTCTTTTCAGGTATATCGTTTTTCTAAATAGATTGTGCAACAAAGAGCATCAGGTAATCAGAAAACTCCGGGAGGTTTGGAGGGGCCGCAGCCCCTCCAAGTAGAATCCGCAGCAGCGACATGCGCGGTGCGAGGAGCATTTTTGCGAAGCAGAGCTTGCCCTGCGAGAGCAAAAATGCTTTCCTTGCACCTTTTCCGCCCGGGAGTCCCGAAGGGACGAGAGGAAAAGGTGTTTTGTCGATCAAATGGAGTATCCATTTGATCGAAGGGGTTGTGCAACAACCCCTTGTTATTCTCGATTATCCCTTGATAAAGGTCAGGATCTCATGCCACCAGGGGAAGAGCACAGCGTCCGGGGAACGGTAGATTTCGTGGCGGGAACCGGGAACGACAGTCCGGGAGCCATTCTTCAGTCTGGCTGCGAAACTGGCTTGCGGTTCGCCCATGACGCTGCCGTCGTTTTCCGCGCCGTAAACCCGGGCAGGGCAGGTGATCCGCTCGACCGCGCCGGGGGCGAGTATTCTTTTGGTGACGTTCACGGCTTCCAGCGTCCAGCAGTAGGTGGGGCCGTTGTTCTGGAATTCTTTGTGCGTGTCCTTGATCTGGTTATACCAGGCAAAACGCACTTTTCCTGACGCTGCGGACGTTTCAAAGTCTTCCGGACCCGCGTAAGGTTTTGAAATAAAGACGCGTTTTTTGCCGTTGCCGACCGCTTTCGCGCAGCGGCAGACAGCGCCGATAGCCGCTGCCGGTATGCCGCCGAGGTTCGGTGCGATCATCGGTGCGCAGAATACTGCACGAGTAAAAGTATCCGGATGCTGCTCGAGATAAAGCGCAGTGACAGCGCCGCCCATGGAGTGGCAGAACACCATCCAGGGCTTGGGGAAACCGGTGAGCGCCTGAGCGATCACGGCTTCCATGTCCCGTACATACTCGTCGAAGCGGTCCACATGCGTCAGTGAGGGATCGGAAATATCCTCGCTTCTCCATGAGCGCCCGTGTCCACGCTGATCGTACATGACCACGTTCAGCCCGTTTCGCAGGAACGAGTGAATAAGTTCGCTGTATTTATAGGCATTTTCCGTGAACCCGTGAACCATCAGGACGCTGCCGATCGGCGCGTCTGCTTTGTACGCAACGGCATACAGAGGTTTGCCTTCTTCGCCGTTGACTGTCAGAACCTGTTCCCGGGCTTGCAGGAAAGGCAGGACTTCCTTTTCCATGGTTTCCTGATAATGCTCTTCCCTAATCAGATAGTCCTCATTGAATAAAGCTTCCATATTGCACCTCCGCAGGCGTTCTTATTTATGGAACAGCTTATGGCCCTGGTATACGGGATCCGTGGTGACACGCACGCCCAGACGGCGGAAGGTGTCCGCGTCAACGGCGGACAGCATGACGGTCGAATGGGCTTCGCAGTCCTTGAGCTGGGGGAGTACCTCAAGCGCGCGGGCAGCGTCCGGGCTCGTAGCGGCGCTGACCGACAGGGCAATCAGCACCTCGTTGGAATGCAGTCTGGGGTTATGGTTGCCGAGATAGTGGCATTTGAGCTTCTGGACAGGCTCGATGACTTCGGGCGGAATCAGGTGGACTTTCTTCTCGATCCCTGCGATGCGCTTGAGCGCGTTCAGGATGACAGCCGCGGACGGTCCCATCAGCGGGGACGTTTTGCCGGTGACCAGTTCGCCGTCAGCCAGCTGGATGGCCAGTGCCGGTTCGCCGGTCTGCTCATGGCGCTGGCGGGCCGCGCTGATGACCGGGCGCTCGTCTTCGGTGATGTTCAGCTGGCGCATCAGCAATTCGATTTTATCCGCCTGGTCTTTGGGTGCGAGTCCGTCCAGGTTCGCGCAGCGGGCTGAGAACCAGCGGCGGATGATCTCCTGTCTGGCGGCCGC
>JAFRNK010000131.1 GCA_017430225.1 Clostridia bacterium
GGGCACCTGCAAGCTGAGCCTGAACGTCAAGAATGGCATCATCGAGGAGGCCCTGGTGGAGACCATCGGCTGTTCCGGCATGACCCATTCCGCCGCCATGGCCGCCGAGATCCTGCCCGGCAAGACCATCCTTGAGGCGATGAACACCGACCTGGTGTGCGACGCCATCAACACCGCCATGCGCGAGCTGTTCCTGCAGATCGTGTACGGCCGCACCCAGTCCGCGTTCTCCGATGACGGTCTGCGCATCGGCGCCGGTCTGGAAGACCTGGGCAAGGGCCTCCGCTCCATGGTGGGTACCATGTACGGCACCAAGGAAAAGGGCACCCGTTACCTGGAAATGACCGAAGGCTACGTGGTCAAGATGGCTCTGGACAAGGATGACCAGGTCTGCGGCTATCAGTTCCTGAGCGTCGGCAAGATGATGGACGCCATCAAGAAGGGCGTTCCTGCGCAGGAAGCGTATGAGAAGAATCTCGGTACCTACGGCCGCTTCAAGGCGGAAGACGGCGCGGTCAAGTGGATTGACCCGCGTAAAGAGTAAAGGAGGCGCTGCAAATGGCTTTGTTTGAGAATTATGAAGGACGTATGCCCCAGCTGCAGCCCGTCTTGGACAAGTACGGCTTCAAGACCTTTGATGATGTCAAGGCTTTCACCAACAGCAAGGGCGTGGATGCGTACAGCATCGTTGAAAGCACGCAGCCCATCTGCTTTGAAAACGTAAAGTGGGCCTATGAACTGGGCGCCGCCATCGCGATGAAGGAAAACGCCAAGAGCGCCGCCGAGGCCGCCAAGTGGATCGGCGTCGGCCTGCAGGCTTTCTGCATCCCCGGTTCCGTCGCGGACCAGCGCCAGGTCGGTATCGGCCACGGCAACCTGGGCGCCATGCTGCTGGACGAGGAGACCGAGTGCTTCGCTTTCCTGGCCGGCCACGAGTCCTTCGCTGCCGCTGAAGGTGCTATCAAGATCGCCCTCAACGCCAACAAGGTTCGCAAAAAGCCCCTCCGCGTCATCCTGAACGGCCTGGGCAAGGACGCCGCCATGATCATCAGCCGCATCAACGGCTTCACCTATGTGCAGACCAAGTATGATTACCTGTCTGCCGACGTGAAGGAAGATCACGCTCTGACCATCGTCAAGAAGACTGCCTATTCCGACGGCCCGCGCGCCAAGGTCAACTGCTACGGCGCTGACGACGTTCGCGAAGGCGTGGCCATCATGTGGCACGAAGGCGCGGATGTTTCCATCACCGGCAACTCCACCAACCCCACCCGCTTCCAGCATCCCGTCGCGGGCACCTATAAGAAGGAACGCTGGGAAGCCGGCAAGAAGTACTTCTCCGTGGCTTCCGGCGGCGGCACCGGCCGTACTCTGCATCCCGACAACATGGCCGCCGGTCCCGCTTCTTACGGAATGACCGACACCATGGGCCGCATGCATTCCGACGCGCAGTTCGCGGGCTCCTCTTCCGTGCCTGCCCACGTCGAGATGATGGGCTTCCTGGGCGCCGGCAACAACCCCATGGTCGGCATGACCGTGGCTGTGGCGGTTGCCGTGCAACAGGCGATGAACAAGTAATCCCGTAATCATAATGAGCTCCCGAGGGCAACTTCGGGAGCTTTTTCAAAGGAGAAATCTCCATGGATCACGCGGAAGAAGCAAAAAGGCTCTTCCTGGAAGGATACAACTGCGCCCAGGCGGTGTTCTGCGCTTTTTGCGATCTGACCGGCCTGGATATTGATACCGCGGCACAAATGTCCTCTGCCTTCGGGGGCGGGATGGGCCGGTTGCGGGAGGTCTGCGGTACGGTCAGCGGCGCGCTGCTGGCATTGGGAATACTCCGGGGCTATGCGGATCCGCACGATCCGGCGGCCAAGGCGGCCCATTATCAGCGGGTGCAGGAATTGGCACGGCGCTTCCGGGAGAAAAACGGGACGATCGTCTGCCGGGAACTGCTGAAAGACGTACCGACGACGCCCGGCGGGATCCCCGAAGCGCGGACGCCGGAGTTCTATCAGCGCCGTCCCTGCCTGCGCCTCGTTGGGGAATCCGCGGCGATCCTGGAGGAAATGCTGGCTGAATACAAGGAGGAAAAACCATGATCCGCCATATCGTACTGTTCAAGGTCAAAGATGAATACAAAGAAGAAATCCCGCAGCTGGTGCGAAATTTCTACGGCATGAAAGGGAAAATCGAAGGCATGCTGGATCTGGAAGCGGGGCAGGATGTTCTGCACAGCGAGCGTTCCTACGACCTGGCACTGATTACCGTGTTCGACAGCATGGAATCTTTCCAGGCGTACCAGACCCACCCGGTGCATATGCCGGTCAAAAAGCGGATGCATGAAGTGCGCAGTGCGTCCGTCGCCTGCGATTTCGAATTCTGATTGACCGCCTGGTCAGCAGGCCTGAGCCTGGAGCGGAGTCAGTGAGAGGGAATCGGGGCTGATACCGTGTTCCGCCAGAAAAGCCATGACAGTTTCAGCCATCAGGCGCTGGCCGGCTTCATTGGGGTGAATGCCGTCGCGGCAGATCAGGCTCGGCAGATCCCGGGCGTCCAGAAAGGGCGTGCGCAGATCAAGGGCAGGTGAACCGGTTTCCAGCGCGACTTCACGGACCGCGTTCGCGTATCGTTCGTGCCAGCGGTAGATGTGCTGGACGTCCACCAGGTAATCTAGGATGTGCTTCGCGTCCCGGCCCTGGCAGATCCAGCGGTAGTACCGGACAGGCTCGAGCGGCGGGGGAATGACCGCGACAGGCGTTTGGCCGCGCTCCTTTGCGGCGCGGAGGAATTGCCTGAGCGTTTCACGGAATGCCGGCAGCGGCGTTTTTCCGTCATGAAAGACGGTGGGATTACGGTTGACGTCGTCCCACAGCAGGTCGCAGTCGTTGCCGCCGTATTCGATCACAGCGATGTCTCCGGGCCGCGATGCTGAAGCCAGATACTCTTTATAACCTTCTGTGATCGTCTGCCCCATGCAGGCGTTATTTTCAATGTTCAGCCCGGCGCGGCTGAGCAGGGCCGTACAGCGGTCTTTCGCCAGACAGTAGCGCTTCCGGATTTCGCTGTAGATGACACCTTTGCCGATAGAGTCTCCCCATAGTACGATGGTTCCTTTCACATCTCGTCCCTCCTTTGGCTATATCTAAAAATCAATTTTAGATTAACACATAATTAAAACTATGTCAAGTGAAAATGTTTGCTATTTTATCGTGGATGTGATATGATCATGCCATCATCAGGAGTGGAGGTTATGCAATGGAGAGTCTGGGGATCGTACTGCCCGACTGGCACGAACTGCCGGATTTCGGGCTGTATCTCGATCAGGTGATCAGCCTGACTTCGCAGGCTTATGCCGGAGATCCTGTCATCGCGCCGCTGACGGCGGGCATGATCAACAGCTACGTAAAGAACGGGCTGGTGGACCGTCCGGAGAAAAAGAAATACAGCCGCGCAGCGATGGCGCAGCTGCTGATGATTTCTTTCCTGAAGCAGACTTCCTCGATGGAAAGCCTGCGTTCGATCCTGCATCCGGCGGACGGAACTGATACGGAATGCATCTACAATCAATTTGCCCGGGCTTTCGCGCAGGTCTCGGACTTTTTGAAAGCCCACCCCGAGCTTTCCCGGCTCGAATGCGCGATTGCTGCGGCCGTCTGCCAGACCGCTTGCGCGGGGAAAGCGGAAGAGGAATAAAAGAATACGGGGAAATTATGAACGCCCGGCCAGCCGTGATCGGCAAGCTGGGCGTTTGATATTCATCAGATTCCTGAAGTATGCGGTTCGATCTTTTTGAGCGCTTTTCCGCTGATGATGAACCAGCAGGCGAGGTGCGCGAGGAAGGTCACCGCCCAGGAAATGGGATAGGAGATGTAAAGCACGGTCAGCGTATGCCATTGCGGCTGCGCGAAGATGGTGTATATCCAGACGATGCGCAGCACGCACGCGCCGGTCAGGCTGACGATCATCGGGAGGATGGATGACCCGACGCCGCGCAGCTGGCCGACCATCGTGTCCATCATGCCGCAGATGAAGTAGGTGGGGAGGATGATGCTCATGCGCATCAGGCCGTATTCGATCACCTGTGGATCACTGTTGTAGAAGGACAAAAGGGTGCTGCCGAAGAGGCGGAATACCAGGCCCATGCCGAGGCCGATCACAGCGACGGTGCCCAGGCAGACCCACATGATCTTCCGGACGCGGTCCGGTTTGCCCGCGCCGTAGTTCTGGCTGGCGAAGGTCAGGTCAGCCTGATGGATCGAGTTCATCGAGGTATAGACGAAACCTTCCAGGTTGCTGGCCGCGGTATTGCCGGCCATTGCGATGGAGCCGAAGCTGTTGACCGAGCTCTGGATGAGGACGTTCGAGATTGAGAACAGGCTGCCCTGCAGGCCTGCCGGCAGGCCGATACGGACGATGGCTTTCAGTTCCGGGATATGGATGCGCAGGCGGCGGAAGTCCAGGTGGATCGCGCTGTGCGTGCGGCGCAGGCACAGCAGCACCAGCACTGCGCTGATGGTCTGGCTCACGACTGTAGCGATCGCGACGCCTGCGACGCTCATGTGGAAGACGATGACCAGCAGCAGGTTAAGCAGGACGTTGACGACGCCTGCGATGGTCAGGTAATACATCGGCCTGCGCGTATCCCCGACAGCGCGGAGCACGGCCGCGCCGAAATTGTACAGCAGATTGGCGGGCATGCCGAGGAAATAGATGCGCATATACAGCGCGGCGAGGTCGATCACGTCGTCGGGATTCCCCATCATCCTGAGAAGGGGTTTCGCGAAGATGACGCCGATCGCCCCGACCACGAAACTGGAATAGATGGCCAAAGTGATCGCGGTATGCACCGCGCGGCCGACGGCAGGCTGATCTCCCGCGCCCCAACGCTGTGCCACGACCACGCTCGCGCCGACGCTCATGCCCATGAATACGTTGACCAGCAGGTTGATCAGTGCCGATGTGGATCCGACAGCCGCCAGCGCCTGCGGCGCTTGCGCTCCGGAATACTGGCCGACCACGATCATGTCCGCCGCGTTGAACAGCAGCTGAAGGATACCTGTCAGGATCAGCGGCCACGCGAACAGCACCACGTTTTTGAGCATCGGGCCGTTCGTCATGTCCATGGTCTCCCGGGCGGATCGCCTGGGCCGGTGGGGGAAAGAGAGTTTTATCATATGATCGGCTCCGTCGGTCTTTTACTTATCGGTGAGTGATGAGATCATGGCAGAACCGGCGACGTTGTCCGGGTTTTTCGCCTGTATTTATTATATCTGCTCGGCATCTGTTTGACAAGGCTTAACAATGAAAAAAGGCAGGGGTTTTGCCCCTGCCCTGTAATTATGCTGATTAAGCGCGGTTGAGGATGGTCTCCTCGTTCTTGGTGTCCTTCTCGAAGAAGTGGAGACGGCTGGTGTCCAGCGCGACCACGGTGTCGTCACCGGTGCGGGTCTTGGTGCGAGGATCGACGCGGGCGATGACGTTCTCTTCCTTGTTCTCCTTGCCGGAGGTGGAGAAGTACAGATAGGTCTCGGCGCCCATCAATTCGGTCACTTCAACGTGTACCTTGATGGTGCTGTCAGGATGCGCAGCCACGAACTCGGGATCGTCGTCGATATCTTCGGGACGGATGCCCATGGTGACTTCCTTCTGCAGGTAGCTCTCGTCCTTGAAGCGGCGGAGGATTTCCGGCGGAACGGCGATGGCGTTCTCTCCGAATACGGCGTAGGTCTTGTCGCCCTTCTTGGAGAAGTGGACATCGAAGAAGTTCATCTGCGGGCTGCCGATGAAGCCGGCCACGAACTTGTTGGCGGGATAGTCGTAGTTGTTCTGCGGGGTGTCTGTCTGCTGGACGATGCCGTCCTTCATGATGACGATGCGGGAGCCCATGGTCATGGCCTCGGTCTGGTCATGGGTAACGTAGATGAAGGTGGTCTGCAGACGATTGTGCAGCTTGGTGATCTCAGTACGCATGGCAACACGCAGCTTGGCGTCCAGGTTGGACAGAGGTTCGTCCATCAGGAAGACCTTCGGCTCACGGACGATAGCACGGCCCAGGGCGACGCGCTGGCGCTGACCGCCGGACAGAGCCTTCGGCTTACGGTTGAGCAGGTGTTCGATGTCCAGGATGCGGGCGGCTTCTTCAACGCGCTGCTTGATCTGATCCTTGGGGGTCTTGCGCAGCTTGAGGCCGAACGCCATGTTGTCAAACACGGTCATGTGCGGATACAGAGCGTAGTTCTGGAAAACCATGGCGATGTCGCGATCCTTGGGAGCGACGTCGTTGACGAGCTTGTCGCCGATGTACAGTTCGCCTTCGGAGATTTCTTCCAGACCGGCGACCATGCGCAGGGTGGTGGACTTACCGCAGCCGGAAGGACCGACCAGAACGATAAATTCCTTGTCCGCGATTTCAAGGTTGAAATCGTCAACGGCCTTTACGCCGCCGGGATAGATCTTGCTGATGTGCTGCAAAGATACGTTTGCCATGAAATCTTCCTCCTAATGTTTTGTTGTTTCGTTGAGTGCGGGCAACGCCCGCTTTTTTGACCGTCGTTATTATACCGAAATCCTGCCAAAAAATCTATTGACGGTATTGACAAAAAAAGCGAACGGGGATTGTGCAGGGAATACATAACCCCCATTTTCCTGCCCGTCCATCCCTTTTCAAGCGGCCTCTTTTATGGTATAATCGGCGTTGCCTTTCCCCGGTTGGAGGGACTGAGCATTCTCGGAGGAATTCAGTTCATGCAGGAGAACATTTCCGTGCGCGGAGCGCGCGTCAACAACCTGAAAAACGTGAGCCTGAGCATCCCGCGCGACAAACTGGTCGTGTTTACCGGTTTGTCCGGCAGCGGCAAGTCCTCGCTGGCTTTCGATACCATCTACGCCGAAGGGCAGCGGCGCTATATCGAGTCCATGTCTTCCTATGCCCGCATGTTCCTGGGGCAGGCGGACAAGCCGGACGTGGATTCCATTGACGGCCTGTCCCCGGTCATTTCCATCGACCAGAAAACGACGTCGCGCAACCCCCGTTCCACAGTCGGCACCGTGACGGAGATCTATGATTACCTGCGCCTCCTGTATGCTCGCGTGGGGCATCCGCACTGCCCGAAGTGCGGGCGCGAAGTGCGCCGCCAGACCGTGGATGAGATGGTCGACGCCGTGTTTCGCTATCCGGAAACCTCACGACTGAGCATCCTCGCGCCGGTCATCCGGGGCAAGAAGGGCGAACATGAAAAGCTGATGCAGGACGCCCTGAAATCCGGCTATCTGCGTGTCCGTGTAGACGGGGAAGTCTATGAGCTGGATGACCCGCCCAAGTTGGACCGTCAGAAAAAGCATACCATCGAACTGGTCGTGGACCGCGTCGTGGTGCGGCCCGAAGCGCGGCAGCGCATTGCGGACAGCATGGAGACAGCGATGCGCGAGTCCGGCGGCCTCGTGACCGTATTCGACCATGGGAGCGGGCAGGAAGAGGTCTTTTCGGAGAATTACGCCTGCCCGGAGTGCGGCATCAACCTGCCGGAACTGACGCCGCGGCTCTTCTCTTTCAATAATCCCTTCGGCGCCTGCCCGGAATGCGGCGGGCTCGGCATCAAGATGAAGGTCAGCGAGGGACTGATCGTTCCCGATCCGACCAAATCCCTGCGCGAAGGCGCGATCCAGTGCGCCGGATGGAACAGCGGCGAGGCGGGCACGGTTGCCTGGCAGATGTATTCCGCGCTCAGCGAGCACCTGCATTTTTCCCTCGATACGCCGTATGCCGAGCTGTCTGAGGAAGCGCGGCATGCGCTGATGTACGGCCTGGGCGATGAGAAGATCAACGTTAATTACCAGAGTGCCAACGGCCACGGCGTATACAAGACGCCTTACGAGGGCGTTATTCCGTCCATCGAGCGCAGATATACCGAGACGACGAGCGACGTCATGAAAGCCGCCTATCAGGAGTATATGGCGGAGGAACCCTGCCCGGTATGCCACGGGCGGAGGCTGAAGCCGGAAGCCCTGGCAGTGACTGTCGGAGAGATGGATATTTCAAGCCTCTGTGACCTGAGCGTGGAAAAAGCTCGCGATTTCCTGCGCGGACTTGCGCTGAACGAGACCGAACAGATGATTGCGCGGCAGATTCTCAAGGAGATCGACAACCGCCTGTCCTTCCTGACGAATGTCGGCCTGCGTTACCTGACGCTTTCCCGCGCGGCAGCGACCCTTTCCGGCGGAGAGGCCCAGCGCATCCGCCTGGCCACGCAGATCGGCTCCGGGCTCATGGGCGTTTTGTATATCCTGGATGAACCTTCCATCGGTCTGCACCAGCGCGATAACAAAAAGCTTCTGAAGACCCTCACGAACCTGCGCGACCTCGGCAATACGCTGATCGTGGTCGAACACGACGAGGAAACCCTGCGAAGCGCGGACTACCTGGTGGATATCGGTCCCGGAGCGGGCGAGCACGGCGGCGAGGTCGTCGCACAGGGCACGATCGAGGACCTGATCAATGCCAAACGATCGGTCACAGGGCAGTATCTGAGCGGCAAGCTGTTCATCCCCGTGCCGAAGCAGCGCCGCACCCCGACGGGCGAGCTGGTCGTTCGCGGCGCGAAGGTGCACAACCTGCGCAATATCGACGTGCGTTTTCCGCTTGGCGTGTTCTGCGCCGTAACCGGCGTATCCGGTTCAGGCAAGAGCAGCCTGGTCAACAGCATCCTGTACCGCGCGCTCGCGCACGACCTGAACCGCGCGCGCCTCACGCCCGCTGGCTATGACCGGATCGACGGCATCGAACAGCTGGACAAGATCATCTGCATCGACCAGAGCCCCATCGGGCGCTCCCCGCGCAGCAATCCCGCCACCTATACAGGGCTGTTCGACCTGATCCGCAAGGTGTTTGCGCAGACGCCGGAAGCGAACGTGCGCGGCTACAAGGAGAACCGTTTTTCATTCAACGTGCGCGGCGGGCGGTGTGAAAACTGCTCGGGCGACGGTCTGATGAAGATCGAAATGCACTTCCTGCCGGATATCTA
>JAFRNK010000003.1 GCA_017430225.1 Clostridia bacterium
CCAAACGTGCCGGTTTCCATCGGATTGATTTTTCTTTTGCTGATCACACAACGGTTTTAGCAAACATAGAACTTTGGCACGCACGGCACGAAGAAAAACGGGGGTTATTCCCAAAACAAATGAGAGTAATCCGCGGGATAACTTGCAGACTGCTCCAGCCAGACGGAAGGTGGACTCGGCTTCCTTGATCTGCGCATTGATGGTACGCATATTGCGTGAGAAATTGCTGGAGTCCAGCGACAGCGCGACTACCAGTTCGCGCAGGGTTTCAGCCATAAAGTTCGCCTACTTTCCATTGCGGTTTTAGGATTGTGGGTATATAATGACAACCTCCATAAATACTACTGGAGTAACCGCTTTTTCTTGTACTGCTTGAAAGAAAAATACGTGCTATTCCGTCTATACTTGTGGGAGGTATTTTTCATGAAGAGACTGTTGGTAGCCGTAATGTTGGTAGTACTTGGAATATCAATGGCAGCATCGTTTGCCAATGCAGAGGTTACACCCGACAATGCTTTACATCCAGAAATCAACAAGCATCTGTGGGAATGGATGAATACATATTTTGATCAAATACTGGCTAACACCCAGGGAAATAAATCATTAAGCGAACTTTATCAAAAGGACAAAAGGGGCTTCATATCGGATTTTCTAAGTGCAATGGAAAAAGAAGGCTTTGTTTTTCATGAGGATGACAGAGTTAAAATCATGAGAATGAACCATAAATCGCCTAAATTTCCTATTATGGCAATGTGCTACACGCAAATTGGTTCCTATATTGAATGGACAATAGAGGATCACTATTTGTTTTCACAATTAATGCTGAAAGCAGGAATTTATAGTCCCTATGGATTTAATGATACCTTACCATCTGATGGGATATTGCCAAGCAGGATGTATCAGGATGCACGAACGCACGCACTCGAATCGTTTCCCGAAATGGCAGCACAACTTGATTCCCTGGATGTTTTAATTGAATATCAGCAATATAGCCATCCTGATTTTAATTCTTATGAGTTATGGTCCGTCTTATGGTATGACGAAGAAATGGACTATAAGCTGTGTGCAAAACTCTATACAACAGAAAACGACCTGTGGCCAGTAGGAGTCTGGCATATATTTGATTTCGAATAAAGTTATCCCGGCTTCACGCCCGGCCACACTTCATCAATGAAGCGCTGCCGGGGCTTTTTCTTTTCCTGCTCCCGTTGTGCATCCCAAGCCCGCAGGCGGAGGAAACCCAGCATGTTCATCCGTGCCGGCACGCTTGGCACGCACGGCACGCTTATTTTTTATGTTATTCCGCAAACAATCGGAGAGATGGTTGTTGGTCGGCTCCTATGTTTATATACGTGGAACCGGATGGACGCTTTTTTTGCGTCCGAGCGTCCGGCAGAATTTCGCGCGATACATGAAAAATGCCATTTTGATGCGTCCATGCGTCCGGTCGAAAGCAATTTCCGCGCGTTGCGGAGAATAAGCCCGGTTTCCTGCGTACGTACGTGTAACGGCCCTGCACGCACCGCACGCTTTATTTTTCAGTTATTCTCTATATAATCAGAATGGTTTTGTTGACCTTTGAACGGCAGAACAGATCCTTCGCTCGCTTCGCTGGCTCAGGATGACAGCGAAGGGTGGGCGTTACCTTTGTATGGTGAGTAGTATTGAAAGTAACCATTTCCGCTGGAATACAACAAACAAGGAATCATTTCTCTCTCCAATGTCATCCTGAGCCGTCGCCTCCCCGTTCAGGCGGCGAGCGAAGGATCTGTTCTGAAGCAATAGCATGCTGCCGGAAAGAGAAATGAAATTGTTTTGGGAATAACCCCGTTTTTATCCGTGCCGTGCGTGCCAAGATGCATGGCTTGCTAAAACCGTTGTGGACTCAGCAAAAAGAAAAAGCGTGCCAACGGCAATCGGCACGCGAGACATCGTGCGTATCCGTGCCGGCACGTTTGGCACGCACGGCACGCTTTATTTTTTGTTTTTCTCTATATAATCAGAATACAGCAATGGCGAAACAGAAAGTAGGGAGAAGAGAGTAGGAATTAGGAAGTAATTCTGCTCTTTACGATCATAATCAATACTTAATTCCTACTTTCTCGCTTCTAACTCCTACTTCCTTCTACGTCGTTTATAGCTGTTTCGTAAATTCCCGCATCTTTTCCAGGTTCTTTTTCAGGTACTTCTGGACGGCGCGCTCCACGACGGCGGTCTTGCTCTGGCCTGAAAGCTGGCAGTATTCCTCGAGCTTTTCGAAGATCTCCCGGTCGAATTTGCAGGCGAAATTCTTCGCGTCTTTCTTTTCCCTGGGCATGGCGGTCACCTCACAAGATTACTCTACCATATTTATACATGACGATTCATGAATTGTCAATAAAAAACATGAAACGGCATGACAAAAGATCATCGGCCGACGGAAGCCGTTTCCGGGCGCATTAGTTCATTCCGTTATTGAATTTCACGCCATTCGATGATACAATCAGACGGCAGGGTTGCAAGCGGTGCAGCTGCATATCACACGTGGCAGATAGGAGTACTTTTTCTCATGTCCGAACAAAAACAGATGAACCCGAAGCTGAAGGTGATCGTCGATTACGTGGTGCTGTTCGCGATGGCGGTGCTGATGGCGCTGAATTATCAGATCTTCATCCTGCACAACGCCTTCGCGCCGTCCGGCATCAACGGCCTGGCGACCATGATCCAGTACCTGTTCAATTTCAGCGTCGGTTATTTCTCGCTGGCGATCAACGTCCCGCTCGCGATCATGTGCTATATTTTCGTCAACCGGCGCTTCGCGATCCGGTCGATGTTTTTCACGGTCGTGTTCTCTGTGGTGCTGCTAATCCTGCAGAACTATGTGGACATGTCCAAGTTCATCTACCACACGGACGACGGGCGGTCCACCCTGCTCGCGCCGGTCGTGTCCGGCACGATCTTCGGCTTTATCTACGGCATGACCATCCGCCACGGCGCGTCCACGGGCGGCACGGACTTCATCGGCGAATTCGTGCACAAGAAATCTCCAAGCTACAGTATGACGCACGTGGTCTTCACCATGAACGTGATCATCGCCTGCCTGTCCTATTTCGTGTACGATTACAATATCGAGCCGGTCGCGCTGTGCATCATCTACGCGCTGCTCTCCACCATCGTGTCGGACCGCTGCGTCCATTCCGGCAAGCAGGCCTGGAAGGTCGAGATGATCACCGCGCACCCCGAGGAAGTCACGCAGGCCGTCATCGGGCAGCTGCACCATTCCACCACGATCCTTCAGGCAGAGGGCGGCTTCTCGCACCAGGGCAAGACCATGCTGATCTGCATCATCAACAAGCACCAGATCGCCAAGATGGAGGAAATCCTGAGCCAGTTCCCGGATACCTTCGCCTGCGTCTCCATGGTCAGCGAGACCGTGGGCAATTTCAGGAGGGTGAAACGGCAATAATGCCGAATAAATAATGCCAAGTCATTGCGTTTGTAATGATTTTGCATTATAATAGCGTTATCGAACGAGAGGAGGGCGGAATATGTCAAGCACTATCCAGATCAGGGTCGATGACGAACTGAAACAGAAATCAGACGCGCTGTTCAAGGAGCTCGGAACAGATACGACTTCCGCGGTGCGGATCTTCCTGACACAGGCGGTCGCGAGAAACGGGTTTCCCTTCGAAATCAGGAAAACCGCGCCGAATCCTTATACCGCGCTGACAGAAGAGGAACTGCTTCAAAAGCTGGAAACCGCGAGGAACCACGCCAGCCAGGGCAAACTCAGGGACGCGGACGACGCTGTGTCTGATCTGAGGGCGAAATATGGACTATAAAGTCGTCATCACTTCGGATGCGGAAGAAGATCTGGACCGGTTCATACGCTATCTTCTGCTCGAAAAGCAGAATGTACAGGCCGCTGCGAGCGTGCTCGATGATTTTGAGGCGACCGTGCGAACGCTTTCACATGCTGCGGACACGCTCAGACTGTGCGGGCATCCCCGGCTGAGAGCTCACGGATACAGAAAAATCCGGTTTTTGTCGCACAGATATTTTATGATGTACCGGATCGAAGACGGTCTGGTGATCGTCGACCGCATATTCCACGAGTTGCAGGATTATGAGAACAAGATGGACTGATATGCGATAAAATGCCACTAGAATCCGCTGTTGTCTCAGATTTCCGCTTGCGATAGGGCGAAAAACGTTGTATACTGTTAACAATTGAACTGAAAGGAGATGACCGGTCATGTCCGAGATGAACGGGACCACCAAATTCATGCGGTTCTCCGAAGGTCAGGAGACGGCATCCTTGATCCTCGCGCACGTTTACAGCGCGCTGGAAGCCAAGGGCTACGACCCGGTCACCCAGCTGGTCGGCTTCATCCTGACCGGCGACCCGACCTATATCACCAGCTATAATAACGCCCGCAGCATGATCTGCCGCCTGGAGCGCGACGAGATCCTGGAGGAGCTGGTCCGCTACTACCTGCAGGGTCATTTTCCGGGCAGATGAGCCGCGTACTCGGGCTTGACGTAGGCGACAGGCGCATCGGCGTCGCGCTGAGCGACGAAGGGCAGCTGATCGCCTCGCCGCTGACTGTCATTCAGTCGGTGGGCTGGGGGCCGGACAGCCGCGAGATCCTCCGCCTGATGCGGGAGCACGGCGCGGACCTGATCGTGTGCGGCCTGCCGCGCAACATGGACGGCTCGGAAGGCTTCCAGGCGGAAAAGGTGCGGCGCTTCATGCAGGTGCTCATCGACCAGGGCGTGCCGGTCGCCTGGATGGACGAGCGCCTGACCACCGTCAGCGCCCAGCGTGCGCTGATCGAAGGCGGCGTGCGCCGCGAGGACCGGAAAAAATCAGTGGATAAAGTGGCCGCGGCTGTGATCTTGCAGGCGTGGCTGGACAACGCACAAAATGAAAAGGAGAAAGAAACCATGGCTAATGACGAAGAAATCCTCCGCCCGGACGAAGAACCGGAAGAAGAAGAGGTTCCCGATGTGATCGAGCTGACCGACGAGGACGGCGCGACCACCCGCTTTGAGTACATTACGACCATCGACCACGAGGGCACGCTCTACATCGCGCTGATGCCCATCGAGGACGAGGAGAACGCCGACGACGAGAACGGCTACGTGGTCTTCATGCAGATCGAGCAGGACGAGCAGGGCGAGGACTATTACGTGTCCGTCGACGACGACGCGCTCGTGGATGTATTGTTCGAAAAGCTGACCCAGATGCTGGACGAGGAAGAGTGACATGGAATTCTCTGGCAAACACTCGATCATCACGCCGGAATGCGTGCTGATCATCGGCACCTATGACGAAAACGGCGTCCCGAACGCCATGAACGCGGCCTGGGGCATGCAGAGCGACGAGGGCGAACTCACCGTCATGCTCGCCAAGCACAAGACCACCGAGAACTTCGAAAAGACCGGCGCGTTCACCGTGGCCTTCGGCACGGCGGATACGGTGCTCATTTCCGATTACTTCGGCGTGGAAACCGGCAAGAAGGTCAACAAGATCGAAAAGGCCGGCTGCCATGTGCATAAGAGCGCGCACGTGAACGCCCCGATCATCGAGGAATATCCCCTGACGCTGGAATGCAGGGTCCGCAACTGGGATCCCTCTACCGGCTACCTGATCGGCGAGATCGTGGCCTCCCAGGCGGACGAGAGTGTCCTGACCGACGGCAAGGTCGATCTGGGCAAGCTCCGGCCGATCATCTTTGATCCCTCCTTCAACGCCTACCGCGTGGTTGGCGAGGTCGTGGGCAAAGCCTTCAGCGACGGGCTGAAGCTCAAGTGAATACCAACCGTTTCTCCTGGGGAAGCTTCCTGCGCCGCGTAGCGGTGATCGCCATCCCGGTGGCCATGCAGAACCTGCTGACGACCACCGGGTCCATGGTGGATACCATGATGATCGCTTCCCTGGGCCAGACAGAAGTAGGAGCCGTCGGCCTCTGCGCCCAGTTTTCCTCGCTGATGTTCAGCGGGTACTGGGGGTTCGTGGGCGGCGGCATGTTGTTTTTCTCGCAGTATTGGGGCGCGAAGGACGACGACGGGATCAACCGCTCCTACGGCCTGACCCTGACCTGCATGATGACCGTCGGCCTGGCCTTCGGTCTGTTTGCCGTACTCTTCCCCGGCGCGGTCATGCGCCTGTACACGGACAAACCCGCCATCCAGGCGATCGGCGTCGAGTACCTGAGCGTCGTCGGCTTCGCCTATCCGCTAATGGTCCTTTCCATGGCGATGGCGTCCCTGCTGCGCTGCACGGAGCGCGTGAGGATCCCGCTTTACGGTTCCATTGCGTCCGTATGTACGAATATCTTCCTGAACTGGGTGCTGATCTTCGGGCATCTCGGCCTGCCCGCGATGGGCGTGCGCGGCGCGGCGCTGGCGACGGTCATCGCGCAGCTGGTCAACATTTCCGTCATCCTGACGCTGGCGCGGCGCAGCGGGCACAAGTACCTGCTGGCGGTCAGCCGGCATTTCCGCTGGAGCAGGACGCTGGTACAGGCCTACCTGCGCAAGTGCTTCCCGATCATCTGCAACGAGGTGCTGATCGGTGTCGGCAATATGGTTATCAACATCGTGCTCGGCCGCCAGCCGGAGGAGGCCATCGCTGCCCTCGCGGTGTTCCGTACGCTGGAGGGACTGGTCATCGGCTTCTTCGCGGGCTTCTCCAACGCGTCCTCGGTCCTGGTAGGCACGGAGGTCGGGGCCGGGCATCCGGACACGGCCTACGCGCGGGCATGGCGGCTGGTGTACATGTGCCAGGCGTTCATCGGCCTGCTCGGGCTCGCGCTCATCGCCCTGCATACGCCGATCCTGACGCTGATGGGCATGCACGGAGAGAGCTTCCGCCTGGCCTTCGGCATGCTGGCGATCTACGCGGCCTTTGCCGTGATCCGCATGGGCAACTGGACCCAGAACGATACCTTCCGTGCCGCGGGCGACGCGACCACCGGCACCGTGCTGGAGATCCTGTTCATGTGGCTGATGGTGCTGCCGCTGGTCTGGCTGACCGGCATGGTCTGGCACGCCCCGACGCTGCTGGTCTTCGCCTGCTGCTACATGGACGAGCCGATCCGCTACGTCATGATGCAGCGCCACCTCTTCAAAGGCACCTGGATCTGCCCGGTCACCCCGGAAGGCGTCGACGCGCTGCTGGGCTGGAAGCCCGACCGGAAGAATCCGGGGATAGATGCGGGGTAAATCAATACGTTTCTTTCAGAATCCCATTGACTGTCTGAATTCCTACTGGACACTTTTTATGAAAATGCGAAAAGTGTCCAGTAGCATTTGACGGCAAACACACGCACCATCATACCGGTCCCCCAATCTCCTGCTCTTTCCCTTTGTTCGTTCTGCTCCGTTTCCGTTTATTTCTCTGTCCTATCCGTTGACAATCGCTCCCGATTGCGATAGACTGACTGCGGCGGGGAATGAGCCCCGCTGCCAGATCGTTTTTAATGCATCAAGGAGGTATCGCAATATGAAGAAACCCGTTGTGCTCGTAGTGATGGACGGCGTGGGCGAAACGCCCTCCGAGCTCGGCAACATGGTCATGAAGGCCACCACCCCGACCCTGGATGAGTTCAAGGCCACCTGCCCCTGGCAGTGCATCAAGGCCCACGGCGGCGCGGTCGGCCTGCCCACCGACGACGATATGGGCAACAGCGAAGTCGGCCACAACGCGCTGGGCTGCGGCCAGATCTATTCCCAGGGCGCCAAGCTGGTGAACGAATCCATCGAGTCCGGTTCCATTTACCAGAGCGAAACCTGGAAGGACCTCGCGGGTTCCGCGGTCGCGAACGGCTCGGCCCTGCATTTCATCGGCCTGCTCTCCGACGGCAACGTCCATTCCAACATCTCCCACCTGATCGCCATGCTGAAGGAAGCCAAGAAGGAAGGCGTGAAGAAAGTCCGCGTCCATACCCTGCTGGACGGCCGTGACGTGCCCGCCACCTCTGCCCTGGAATACATCGGCAAGCTGGAAGACGTGCTCGCTGAGCTGAATGACGGCACCTTCGACGGCCGGATCGCTTCCGGCGGCGGCCGTATGCAGATCACCATGGACCGCTATCAGGCGAACTGGGCGATGGTCAAGGCAGGCTGGGACGTACACGTCCACGGCGAAGGCCGCCTCTTCAACAGCGCTACGGAAGCCATCGAAACCCTGCGCGCCGAGACTGGCGCCATCGACCAGGACCTGCCCGCCTTCGTCATCGCGGAGAACGGCAAGCCCGTGGGCGCCATGCAGGACGGCGACAGTGTGATCCTCTTCAACTTCCGCGGCGACCGCGCGCTGGAGATCTCCATGGCGTTCGACGGCGACGCGTCCTTCGACAAGTTTGACCGCGGCGTGATCCCGCAGGTCAAGTACGCCGGCATGCTGGAGTACGACGGCGACCTGCACATCCCGCACAAGTACCTGGTCAACCCGCCGCAGATCCGTGACACCCTTACGGAGCTCCTGGTCGCCGCGGGGATCAAGGAATACGCCGTGTCCGAGACCCAGAAGTACGGCCATGTGACTTACTTCTGGAACGGCAACCGCTCCGGCAAGGTGTGCGAGGCACTGGAAGACTACTGTGAGATCCCCAGCGACGTGCGCTCCTTCGACGAGTGCCCCTGGATGAAGGCCACGGAGATCGCCGACAAGGTCATCGAGGCCATGCAGAGCCATCAGTACGGTTTCATCCGCTGCAACTTCCCCAACGGCGACATGGTCGGCCACACCGGCAACCTCTACGCCACGGAAATCGCGGTCGAGAGCGTCGACCTGGAACTGGCGCGGATCAAGAAGGTCTGCGACGCGGAAGGCTACATCCTGATCGTCACTGCGGACCACGGCAACTCCGACCAGATGCTGGAGAAGAACAAGAAGGGCAAGATCGAGGTCCGCACGGCGCACAGCCTGAATCCGGTCCCCTTCATCATCTATGACAAGGACGAGCGCCACGAGATGAAGGAAGGCGCCTTCGGCCTGGCGAACGTCGCGCCCACTGTCGCGCAGCTCCTGGAGCTGAAGCCTTTCGACAGCTGGGAAGAGAGCATGCTGAAGTAAACAAAACAAACGAACAGGGCTGGCCATGGGAACGGGACGTTCCCCGGTCAGCCCTCTTATGATTAGAAAGCGAGGGTTGAGAATGCAGTACCTTAAAACGCTCGGATTTACCCGCGGCGTGAACCTCGGCGGCTGGATGAGCCAGTGCGACTATTCAGAGGACCGGCTCGAGCACTTCATCACCGAGGCGGACATCGCGAAGATCGCGTCCTGGGGGCTCAATCACGTGCGTATCCCGGTGGACTACAACGTGTTTGAGAACGAGGACGGCAGCTGGAACGACGCGGGCTTCGCGCGCCTGAACCGCGCGCTGGGCTGGTGCCGGAAGCACGGGCTGAACGCGGTGATCGACCTACACAAGACCGCGGGCTTTTCCTTCGACAAGGACGAAGCGGAGGTCGGTTTCTTCGACAGCGAGGAATACCAGGAGCGCTTTTACCGCCTGTGGGAGGAGCTCGCGAAGCGCTGCGCGGGAGACCCGCGCCACGTGGCCTTCGAGCTGCTGAACGAGGTGACGGAGGAGGGCTTCATCGCCGCCTGGAACCGCATCGCCGCGGAGTGCATCCGCCGCGTGCGCCGCATCGCACCTTCCCACCTGATCCTGGTGGGCAGCTACCACAACAACAGCGCGCACGCCGTGCCCGCGCTCGATCCGCCCGCGGACGACAAGGTCATCTACAATTTCCATTGCTATGAGCCCGTCGGCTTCACCCACCAGGGTGCGCCGTGGGTGCCGTATCTGGACCAGGAAAAGCGCATGACCTATGAGGAAGCGGCGATCCCGCAGGATTATTTCGAGCGGGCCTTCGCGCCTGCCATTGAGCATGCGAAGAAGAACGGCGCGGAGCTCTACTGCGGCGAGTACGGCGTCATCGACCGCGCGAGTCCTGAGGACGCCCTCAAATGGTACAAACACATCCACGCCGCGTTCGAAAAATACGGCATCTCCCGCTGCGCCTGGAGCTACAAGCAGATGGACTTCGGCCTCTCCGACGCGAGGATGGACGGGGTCAGGGACGAGCTGATCAAATACCTGTAATAGAGTTCGGAATTCGGAATGCGGAGTGCGGAGTTATCCAATGTCCATTATGACATTCATTAACACCGCACTCCGCATTGTATTTTTATGTAAAGGTATAAGGAATAAGGCATAAATCATTGTCATGAACATGATTTACTTATGGTCTGTGCCTTATGCGTTACATGTGCCCTTTATGGGTACTCCTCACTCATCGTTCCACACTTGTTCCCGCGTTTTAATCTCTCTTCAGTTTATTTCTGACCCACCTGATCCCGTCGCGGAAATCGCTGACCGCGCCGTTGAAGAAGCCGGCGCGGACGGCGGCCTGAACGACGACCGCGACGATCGGAGCGAGGGTCAGGCCGAGCACGCTGCCCAGCTGGAGGCCCAGGTACATGGTCACCAGCGACAGGACGGGGCTCAGGCCCATCTGGCTCTTCATGAGGCGGGGTTCGGTCACCTTCCGCCCGATATAGAAGAACAGGTGCACGATCAGGATGATGGTCGCGATGCGCGTCTCGCGCACGAGATACAGGATGATGATCAGCGGTACGTACAGCGTGCCGTTGCCGAATATCGGCAGGAATTCGAGCAGCGCCGCCACGCAGGCGATCACGAACGCGTACGGGATGCCGAATATGCTGAAGGCCGTCGCGGATACGATCAGGACGATCAGGGTATATATGACCTGGACGCGCAGATAGCCGGTGACCGCTTCCACAGCGGAGACGCGCAGCCGCGCGGAGGTGCTGTCGGGACGCTGCCTGAACAGGCGTTCCCGCCAGATGGGGTAGTCTCGGGCGATGAAAAAGCTGCTCAGGATCAGGAAGTTCGCGAACAACAATATGCCGGGCAGGCTCTTGGCGGTATTGACCGTGCCTGTCAGCAGGGTGCCCGCCAGCTGCGACGCCCAGGTGGTCAGCTGGGACAGGCCCTTGCCGATCATGTCGTCCAGCCGCGTCAGGTTGAAGCTTTCGTCAAACTGGCTGGTCAGCCAGTTCCTGAACGAGTGGTAGAGGTTCGTCAGCCGGTCGATGCTCTGGGGCGCGTTCTGCAGCGCGGCGATCGCCTGCGTTACCGCGAAGGACATGAACCAGTAGACGAACAGTCCGATGACCACGTATACGAGCAGGAGCATCAGGAGCACCGCCAGCCAGCGCTTCATCTTCAGCCGCTTCTGCAGCCAGGCGATGGGCCGCTGCAGCGGCGCGGCCAGCAGAAGGGACAGTAAAAACGGCCCGAACAGGTACCAGCAGGCCGGGAGCCCCATGGTGACCAACGGGATCAGGGCAGCCAGAATCAGACAGCGTATCCCGATACGCTGCCAGAGCTGCCGTGCGTCCTGGGGCATGCATCTCACCTCTTTGGGCCGCGGCTCTTCCGCGGCGCGACTGATTTCGACAATATGATACAACGTGACGCGGAGGATTGCAAGCGGGAAAAGAAGCATCCCAAGTGTACGGCTTGCGGCGGTCAGCCGTCTTTTGTTTTGCCAAGAAAACTTTGCAAAAACACTTGACAAGTAAACTTGGCAGTGTTATATTATGGATGTGCCAAGCAAACTTGGCAATCAGAGGAGGTGTTCTGATGAACAGGGAAGAAATCCTTGCGAAAAGCAAGCAGGAAAACCGAGGCCAGGATATAGCAAATCTGGAAATATCCATGTACAGCATTCAATTCGGCTGGGTCGTCGCGATATGCCTGCTTGCCGTTGTGGCGGTGTTGGACGCGATATTATTCAAAAGAATGGACAACGGGATATTCTTTGCTGTCATGGCGTCCAGCTCATCGGTGTTCTTCGTCAAATACTTGAAGCTGCGGAAACGCCATGAACTGGTCATCGCGATCGTCTACGCTGTCGCTGCTATAGCATTTCTGATCGCGTGGATCATGCAGTTGACGAAATGACGGGGTGACAGTATGGACGAACAACTGATCCTGAAAAACAGGCTGAAGGAAGCGCGCGCGGAAAAAAAGCTGTCCCAGGCTGAACTGGCGGAGCTGGTCGGCGTATCGCGCAATACGATCAGTTCGATTGAAACGGGCCAGTTCAGCCCGACCGCGAAGCTTGCGCTGATTCTGTGCATCGCGCTGGACAAGAAATTCGAAGACGTATTCTATTTCTGACGCTGGCGATCTTTAGTATCTATCGTTTAAAGGGGCTGTGCACCGGCCCCTTCAAAGCAAATGGATTTATTCGTAGTACTCGGGGAACAGGCGGACCTTTTTGCTGACTTCGTGCGCGAAGAACAGTTCGTAACCGATATCTTCGTAATGCTGGATCTTCTGGAGGGATTCTTCCGCTTTGCCGATGCTGGTGCAGAAACCGGGAACGAGCATGCTGCGCAGGTTGTCTTCCAGGGCCGCAGCATCGCCCGTCAGCATGATTTTGCCGTATTTCGGCATCTTCAGCAGCACGGACTGGTGTCCCGCGGAGTGGCCGCGTGTGTCGGTCAGTACGACCTGGCCGTCTCCGAACACGTCAAAGTCGACGTCGTCGGGCAGCTGGATGTATTTGAAATCGCGGGTATCCTTATAATGGTCGTAGAAGTAGCCGCCTTCGCATTTGTCGTGCCACCAGGCCATTTTGAGTTCAGACTTGCGGATGATGAAAGTGGCCTTCGGGAACTTGGACATGTACAGTGTATGGTCGATGTGCATGTGGGTCATGATGACGTAGCGTACATCGTCGGTGGTATAGCCGAGTTTGCCGAGCACGGTGATCGGGTCTCCTTCGGGCACCGGGGTCTCTCCGTGGGTGCAGTCCACGCCCGCGTCTACCAGGCACAGGCCCTGTTCATGATCAATGATATAGAAGTAGTTGGGCATATCGATGGCGACGCCGCGGTCCTTGCCGCGGGTGAGGGAGTCTTTGCTCTTGAGGTGCATCATGGCGATCATGCATACATAGAGTTTCATGCTGTCTCCTTTCTTCTTTTCGAAACGAAAATAATCTGTATTACAGATTTATCGACTTAATACTACCATTTGATCGCGTATCTGTCAATAGTTACTTTTAAAGCAGGTGACTGGTTTTGAGGAATTATTTGACAATTATCGCGGATTGCTTTATGATAAGCATCGTTTCAGATTGTTCCATCAATCGAAAGAGGAGGTAGGACCGTGGCTGCCAAGAAGAATAAAGCCAGCGCTTCAGAGATGGTTTTTGATTCGATTTTGAACGATATTACCAATCTCGAGTACAACTCCGGCGACCGCCTGCCCTCTGAAAACGATCTCGCCGCAAAATACGGCGTTTCCCGGGTGACCATCCGGAAAGCGCTGAACATGCTGCTTGCTCTGGGCGTCATAGAAACGCGGACGGGCGGCGGCTCATATGTACAGAAATTCAAATTCTCCCGTATCACGGACGCAGCCGCGAAAATCATGGTCAATCAGGTGTCTTCTGATGACATCATGCAGTACCGCCGCCTTTTGGAAATGGAGTCCCTCCGTTCCCTGAAAACCACTGATCTGAAACCGGCAGATCTCCTTCAATTGAAAAAATACTGTTCGTTGATGGAAGAATGCGCGAATAAGGGTGATTACGACAGCTACGCGGATTACGATTTCCAGTTTCACCGCTTTATCTGCAAAATGTCGCACAACGCGCTCTTTGTTTACTCCTACGATATGCTCGGCTCGATCATGGTCGCGCATATGAAGTCACGCTACAGGATCCTTTCCCTCTCCGAGGAGGAAAAGAAAAGCCTGATGCTCCTTACGGCCGGCGAGCACCGCAGGATCGTGGACGCCATCTCTGACGGCACCTGCGAAGAGCTTCTCTCCAAGATGCTCAGCGGCAATTATACAGAACTGCCGGTGTAAAACTAATACAATATTCTTTACCATATCATTACAGCGTTGCTGCGGCCCGGGTCATCCCCGGGCTGTTTTCGTGATTCCCGGCATGCCGGCTTGGGAAGCGCGAATACAGGAAATTTTGAATAAGTTGTAAAATTTATGCTTGACAATCTGTATTACAGGTATTATTATATTTGTAATATAAAAGCTTGTTAAGCGAGCTACAGAAAGGAGTCAAGTATGAGTACTACAATGTTGGCGATCCTGGCGATCGTGACAATCCTGATCATTATGGTCCTGATCTTCAAGGAAATTTGTCCGCCGTTCGTCGCTTTCCTGATGGCATCTGTTGTAGTCGCACTGGTTCTCGGATACAAGAATCCGGACCTGCAGAAGTGGTTCGTGGAGGGTGCGAAAGGGCAGGCAAAGACAATAGCCCTGGTCATCTTCTGTATCTCTTTCTTCTTTATCCAGAACGAAGTGGGTGCCTTTGACGGCATCGTCAACTTCATCATCAAGAAGATCGGCGGCAAGCCCCTGCTGATCATGGTCGCCGGCTGGCTGGTCGCGACGCTGTCCACCCTGGACGGACAGTCTGCTTCCACCATTCTGGTCACCGTTCCCGCCATGCTTCCGATTTACAAGAAAGCAAAGATCCGTCCGCTTTTCCTGTGCTTCCAGATCGCGTCCGTGATGGGCTGCATGGGCATCGTGCCCTGGAGCCAGGTCAACCTGCTGAACGCCACGCAGGTGGGTGTCGACGGTTATGCGACTTTCGCGTCCCACGGCCTCATCTGGGTCCTCTTCCTCGGCTGGGCGATCGCTTTCGGCCTCATGCTGCTCTATGGCACCTTTGAAGTCAAGCGCATCAAAGCAGGCAAGAACGACTACCTCGTCGGCGATACCGATGCCGGCCCCGGTGCCCGCACCGACGCCGTGACCGAGCGCCAGAAGAAGATGCGCCCCGTCAACTTCATCCTGATCCTGGCCCTGATCGTCTGCCTGTTCACCGGCTGGGTGGCTGACGTGGTCGCCTCTGCCGTTGCGCTCGTGCTCGTGCTGCTGATCAACTATGACGGCAAGACCATGCGCAAAGCTTTCAGCAAGTGCGCTCCTATGTGCCTTGGTTCTATCAGCATCATCCTGGCCGTCGGTATCTGGATGCAGGTCTTCCGCGGCACCAACATGATGAGCTCTCTGGTATCGTCCCTCCTGGGCATGCTGCCTGAAAGCCTGGTCAAGTACGCCCATGTCATCTTCGCCCTCATCAAAACGCCTGTCGACTTCTTCCTGTGCAACACCATGGCAATGTCCCTGGTTCCGGTGGTCGGCGAGATGGTGGTCACTGCCGGTGCCTGCTCCATGGAAACGGCCCATGCCCTCATGACCTGCACCGCGGCCTGCGGCATGGTCTGCTGCGCGTCTGCCGCTTATCAGTTCGTACTGCTGGATATGGCGGGCGGCGTCTCCCTGAAGGATCACGCGAAGTATGCACTGCCCAGAATGACCCTCCAGGGCGTTATCCAGACCCTGATCATGGTCGTGCTCGGCTTTGCTTTCCTGTGATCGATCATTCATCAGTCGTTTTCGGCCACCCATCCGGATGGCCGAAAACTATATAGGCTCTGTTCAAGTAATGAAATTCTGGCTTAATGAACCGACACCTGGAGGTTTCCATGAAAATCACAAGTATTGAATGCTTCGCCGGCGCTTATCTGTTTGTCCGCGTGAATACGGATGCCGGCATCAGCGGCTGGGGCGAATGTGGTCTGGCTTACGGAAAATGCACGGAAGCGGCGTTTGGCAACTGCCAGGATTTCGCCCGCGCCGTGATCGGCATGGATCCGTTTGATACTGAGAAAATCTGGGATCATCTGCACCGTCATACTTTCTGGGGCATGGGCGGCGGCGTCACGCTGACAGCCGCCATGGCCGCCATTGATACCGCCTGCTGGGATATCAAGGGAAAAGCGTTGAATATGCCTGTATGGAAGCTGCTGGGTGGCAAAACCAACGACAACCTGCGCTGCTACGCGTCCCAGCTGCAGAACGGCTGGCGCAAGGCCGCCCAGGCCGGAGGCATCGCCATGCTCTATCGGCCCGAAGAGTATTATGAAGTGACGAAGGAAGCCGTCGCGGAAGGCTATGACGCGGTCAAGGTGGACCCGGTCTTCGTACCGCCGGAACCTGTGGACTTTTCTGTCATCGGTTATTCGCTCGGGCATCACGTCCGCGGGAGTTACCCGCTGGCTGAACTGCAGCTCGCCAAAGAGCGCATCGCGGCTGTTCGGGAAGCGGCAGGGCCTTATGTGGATATCCTGATCGAAACGCATTCCCTGATTGATACCAACACCGCCATCCAGCTGGCCAACGCGCTGGAGCCCTATCACATCATGTATCTGGAAGAGCCGACCTGCCCCGAGAATCCGGATCTCTTCAAAGTCATCCAGCAGAAGACGTCCATTCCCCTGGCGACCGGTGAGCGCAGTTATACGCGCTGGGGCTTCCTCGACTTCTTCCGTGACCGTTCTCTCAGCCTGATTCAGCCTGATCTGTGCAACACGGGTGGCATTACGGAGACGAAGAAGATCTGCGACATGGCGGAGACCTTCGACATGGGTGTTCAGATCCATGTCTGCGGCGGGCCCATCGCGACGGCAGCGGCGCTGCAGGTGGAAGCGGTCGTCCCGAATTTCGTCATCCATGAAGAACACTGCGCCAATCTGAAGCCTGGCTACCGTAAATACGGCGTTCATTGCTACGCGCCGGAAAACGGCCGTTACCGTATCCCGGACCTGCCGGGCATCGGCGAAGACGTTCCGGAAGAAACCTTGGCAGCGTGCAGGCGGGTCGAGATCGCCTGATCAGCCGGCGGCATACAACTTGATAAAAAAACGGGCGGTACCGAAAAAAATAGTGTACCGTCCGTATTTTTGCTGTATAATGGGTATCGAACAAACGCATCGGGAGAGAATTATGTCTGAACAGCTGACTGTCATCGCCCGGATCCGCACCGATTTTCCGGAGAAATTCGGCCTTCCGCGCCAGAGCGGGCTGGGCAGCGCCATCCGCGGGCGCGTGGTGTTTGAAAGACCCTACGATACGCCGGACGCCCTGCGCGGCATCGAACAGTTCAGCCATCTGTGGCTGATCTGGGGTTTTTCCGGCGTACCGGAGCGGGAGAGCTTCGAGCCGCTGGTGCGGCCGCCGCGCCTGGGCGGGAACGAGCGTGTGGGCGTGTTCGCCAGCCGGTCGCCCTTCCGTCCGAACCGCCTCGGGCTGTCGCTGGTGCGGCTCGAGGCGGTCGCTGAGGAGGACGGGCGCGCGCAGCTGGTAGTCAGCGGCGTCGACCTGATGGACGGCACGCCGATCTACGACGTCAAGCCGTACTTGCCCTACGCCGAGGCCATCCCCGACGCGCGGGGCGGTTTCGCGGACGCGCACAGTGAGGACATGCTCGAGGTCGTGTTCCCGCCGGATCTGCTCAGTAAGATCCCCGAAGACAAGCGCCCCGCCCTGCTGCAGGCGCTGTCCCTCGATCCCCGCCCGGCGTATCAGAACGATCCGGAGCGTGTGTACGGGTTCCTGTTCGCGGGATACAACATCCGCTTCCGCGCAGAAAACGGAAAGGTGACCGTGACAGAGGTGGAAAGCGTACCGTGACGTCGGTATTCTTATTGCAAATCATCGCTCGTTAAGGTATAATCACTTTGGTTGATTATTCTTTATGACAATGCAAAGCCACATACGTAAATCGGGAGGTACTACTAATGAAAAGATTCGTCGCTTCGGTCCTTGTCCTTCTTTTGACGCTGTCTCTTTTTTCTGGCCTGGCAGCAGTAGCCGGAGCGGAAATGATCGAGCAGGACGGCTTTACCTGTGAACGCCTGCGCAACGGCAGCCTGAAGCTGACTGGATATCAAAAAAAAGATGCCGGCATCACCGTCAACATTCCGGCATCCATCGACGGCAGCCATGTGGAAAGCATCGGCGCTTACGCCTTCGACGGCTGCAAGATGGCCGCTGTCACCATTCCGGATACGGTCAAAATGATCGAAGCCTTCGCCTTTAATGACTGCACCGAGATCCAGAAGATCTCCATTCCAAATACTGTGACCTTTATTGACGGCAACCCTTTTACCGGCTGCAGCAATCTGGTCAATATCAGCCTGGAGCCGAAGCACCCAACTCTGCAGGTCACCTCTGACGGCGTCCTGTACAGCAAACAGAACCGCATGCTGCTGTGCTACCCCTGCTCCAAGCCGGATCGGACGTTCTCCGTGATGTCCGGCACGGTCACTATCGGCAAGAATGCGTTCTACGGCTGTGCGCTGTTGGAGTCCATTACCCTGCCTTCCACGATCAAAGCTGTCGGAGACAGCGCTTTTCTGGGCTGTACCAGCCTGAAAAACATCGCTCTGCCGGAATCCCTGCTCTCCATCGGCGAGCTGGCCTTTGCCGGCTGCAAAGAACTGAGCGGTGCCGTCATTCCCCGGCAGGTGCTTCGCATTGAGCCCGGAACATTTTATAACTGCGAAGCGCTCACAAGCGTGGCGCTCCCGGAAAACCTGACTACCATCTGCGACCGCGCATTCTTCGGCTGCAAAGCGCTGCACGAGATCTATATACCCGCCAATGTCAACACTATCGGCGACGCCGCGTTCTTCGGCTGCAGTTCCCTGACCGACGCGCACATCCCCGTATCTGTGACAGAGATCGGCGACGCTGCCTTTGACGACTGCTCCGTTCGCCTGTACATGCACCTGGATGAATATGCTTATGCGGAGATCTATGCCAAGCGGTACGACATCAGCTTCACTTACGGCAATGAAGACAGTTTCCTGGTGGATCCTCCCGCTGAAAAGTCTGGTGAAAAAACCATCACAATGCAGGCCCGCGGCGTTACGGGATCCTTCCCGGTGAATGTCGTGCTGAGCTGGGACGGAACTATCAAATCCGTTACCGTTGGTGAAAGCGACAGCGATGCTGACAAAGCGTTTCTTGCCTTAGCTGCCACCGAAGAATTCCTGAGCCAGTTTGCCGGCCGGACAGCGCCGGTGGAGGGTCTGGATGTATTCTGCGGTGCGACTGTCAGCAGAAACGGGATTATCGACGCCGTCAATGGGGCTGCTTCCAATCAATAAACCTTCCGCAGGAGAACTGCTATGAAAAAGATATGCACAGTTATTCTCCTTGTATCGCTCCTGATGCTCCCGCTGACGACATTTGCTGCCAGCAGCTGGGACTGCACCGGCTGCGGCCGCAGGATACCGGCTATTTTAGGAGATTACTGTCCCTATTGCGGGACCCATAACCACGTTTGGTCTCCCGCCACTTGCACTGAGCCGGAAACCTGCTCTTGCGGGGAAACAAGGGGCAGTGCCCTTGACCATCAATGGGACAGCGGAGATGGCATCTGGGAAGCCACCTGCACAAAAACAGGCCTCAGAGAGTATACCTGCACCGTATGCGGCGTAACACGGGAGGAGACCATCCCCATTAATCCCTCCAATCACAAAGGTGAAACAGAAACCCGAAGCGCAAAGGCTGCTACCTGTACCGAGGACGGCTACACCGGAGACACTTACTGTCTGGACTGTGGGGCATTGATGGCGTCCGGCAGGAGCATCAAAGCCACCGGCCACCGATGGGACAGCGGAGATGGCATCCGGGAGGCTACTTGTGCAGAAACAGGCCTCAAGGAGTATACCTGCACCGTATGCGGTGTAACACAGGAGAAGACCATCCCCATTAATCCCTCCAATCACAAAGGCGGGACAGAGCTCCGCAACGCAAGGACCGCTTCCTGTACCGAAAACGGCTATACCGGGGATACCGTCTGCAAGGACTGCGGAGCGGTGCTAACCGCCGGCCGGATCATCCGTGCGGCAGGGCATTCCTGGATTAGCCCCACCTGTACGGAACCAAAAATCTGCAAAACTTGCGGAGCGACCGAAGGAAACCCACTGGGGCATTCCTGGGACGAAGGGAAAGTGATCCGATCGGCCACCTGTGCAGCTGAAGGCGTCAAGCGTTATACTTGCACAGTGTGCCATGAAACCCGGAGCGAGACTCTGCCCATCAATCCCTCCAGCCATACCGGCGGCACTGAGACCCGGAACAAAGTAGAAAACACCTGCACCGAAGACGGGTTTTCCGGCGATACATTCTGTAAGGGCTGCGGTGCGCTGCTGAACCAGGGTATAACTCTTTCTGCCAAGGGCCATCACTGGGTCACCGCGACCATCACAGACCCCAAGACCTGCGATCGCTGCGGCCTGACAGAGGGCGAACCTGCGGGGCACTTTGTCATCAACAGCAACGGGGAAGTCACCCTGACAAAATTTGATATGCAGTTAGGCCAGTATGAAATTGAAGTCCCCGCAGACTGGCGTAGCCGTCCTGTAACCGCCATCGGTGACTCGGCATTTGAAAAGTGCTATATGATTTCAGCCGTTAAACTCCCAGACAGCATAAAAACGATTGGGGAGAAAGCCTTTTCCGGATGTACTCACCTGACAGATATCAACATTCCGTTGAACGTTACAGCAATCGGTGCCCACGCTTTTGAGGACTGCGGCATAACGAGCATTTCCATTCCCGATGGTATTACTGTGATCGCGCCTGATACCTTTAAATCCAGCGATTTGACAAGTATTGTTTTGCCTGACAGCATCGTTTCGATCGGCGATCGTGCGTTTCAGTATTGTTTTGATTTGGAAACCATTAGATTCCCCCGGCAATTGGAGACCATCGGGGATAAGGCTTTCTATAGCTGTCAAAAGCTGACTGACCTGACCTTTTATAATAACCTCACTTCCATTGGCAAAGAAGCTTTCGAGAAGTGCCGCGCACTTACCAGTCTATCCCTTCCTTCCGGCCTCACCACAATCGGTGATGAAGCATTTTTCGACTGCATAAGCCTTGCAAAAATCACGCTTCCAAGCAGTATAAATATGATTGGCAGAAGTGCATTTTACAACTGTGAAAGCTTGGAAAGCGTTTCTTTGCCTCGCGTCACTGCAATCGAAGCAGCGGTCTTCCATGATTGTCATAAGCTCAACTATGTATATATTCCTGACAGTGTGACCAGTATCGGTGCCGGAGCATTTGCAAGATGTTTTGTACTGCCAACCCTAAGTATTCCCAATTCCGTAGCCTCCATCGGCAAGTCTGCCTTTCAAGCGTGCAATAATCTGACGGTTACCGTCGGCAAAGGTTCATTCGCAGAAGATTATTGTATCAATAACCAGGTCAGATACAAAACGAGATAAATCTGAGAGATATGATTAGCACTGGAAACAAGGAAGATCATTTATTATGTGCGGCATCAAAGGTTATACCGGCGCGCAGCAGGCGCGCCGATTCTTTTCAACGGTATGAAACACCTGGAATACCGGGGATATGATTCGGCAGGCCCAGCGGTGCGGAACGGCCCCGGCGCAATACTGAATACAGGAGAAAACATATGATTCATTTGATCGCAGACGTCCATACCCATACCATCGCCAGCGGCCACGCTTACGGCACCATCCGGGAGATGGCTCAGGCCGCGGCGGAGAAACACCTGCAAATCCTCGGCCTGACCGAGCACGCGCCGGGGATCCCCGGGACGGTGGACCCGTTCTACTATATGAATCTGACCGTCATACCGCGGATCCTGTACGGCGTGCACATCCTCCACGGCTGTGAGATCAACGTGCTGAACGGCGGCACACTCTCGCTGGAACAGCGGTTCATCGACAAGCTGGATTACTGCATCGCGGGCATCCACGGCCTGTGCTACCGGGACGAAGGCCCGGAGGGCAATACCCGGAACATCGCGTCCTGTATGAGGCATCCGAAAGTGAAGTTCATTTCCCATCCGGACGACGACCATACCCCCCTGGACTATGAAATGCTGGTCCGTGCCGCGAAGGAAACGGGCACCGCCCTGGAGGTCAACAACAGCTCCCTGACCAAACCGGAGCACCGGATGAACTGCTTTGAGAATTACCGGCACATGCTGGATTTATGTCGGCAGCTTCAGGTGCCGGTCATGGTCAGTTCCGACGCGCACGATCCCAGCGCGGTGGGATATTTCGATCTGGCGCTTGAGCTGCTCGATAGCGTCTCTTTCCCGGAGGAACTGGTCCTGAACGCTGACGCCGACAGGCTGAAGAGCTTTCTGCTGTCCTGAAATCATAAATGAATTGCAGAAGGAGGTTCACGGTATGTCTCTGCTGAAAATCAATTTCCCGAGCAAGTACCTGGCCAACAACCACGAGGTCGAGATCGTCCTGCCGAACATGCCTGAGGACGGGGAGCCGGAGGCCTTCTACCGTTCCGGCAAAAAATACAAGGTGCTGTGGCTGCTGCACGGCACCCACGGCGACCAGTCGGACTGGGTGCGCAAGAGCAATATCGAGCTGTACGCGGAAGAAAAAGACCTGGCGGTCGTGATGCCGCCGGCCCTGAATTCCAATTATTCCAACTGGGAGCATACCATGCTGGGGTACCGGATGTTCGATTACCTGACCAAGGAGCTCATGCCCTTCGTATACGGCTGGCTGCCGGTATCCGACAAGCGGGAGGACAACTTTATCTCGGGGCTTTCCATGGGCGGCCGGGGCGCGATCAAGTATGCCGTCAACCATCCCGAACTGTTTGCCGCGGCGGCGGTGCTGTCCGCCGCGCCGGTGGATATGGCGGAAATGCGGCCCGGACATCCCGCGTTCCAGCTGGACACGGATACCTACCGCATGCGCAACACACTGCTCAACGCGGGCGGGCTGAAGGCGTTCAGGAACTCGAACGAGAACGTCTGGGCGATCATCGACAAGCTGGCCCCGACAGGAAAACTCCCCCGCCTGATGTTCGCCTGCGGGGAAGAAGATCCTTTGATTTATGAAAATTTCAAGAGATTCAGGAAGCACTGTGACGAGATCGGCCTGAAGGCCCACTGGTTCACCAGGCCCGGCTATGCCCACGAGTGGAGGTTCTGGGACCTGGCGATCCAGGAGGCGCTGACCTTCTTCGGGTTATGAGCAGCTGATCTCGTAGGTCATACTGACGAAATCCGCCCGGAGTTCCGCCCACGCGTCTCCGTTTTCCCTGCGGATCACCAGCTCATTTTCCCCGCAGTCCTTCAGGGCAAAACTGCCGCCGAAGGCCGGGTGCGTGTTCCGGAAACGCAGCAGCTCCAGCAGCTTCTGCACCACCGGGCGCTTGACCTCCGCGGCGATCTCCTCCAGGGTATAGTTGTGGCGGTTCACGTCGCGGGGCTGCTGGGTCTTCTCAAACAGCTCGAAGTCGTTTTTGCCCGCCAGCAGGCCCTGGTAGTGGATCTGGGGGATGCCCGGCGCGAACATCTGCACCGCGCGGGTGAGCAGGTACCGCTCGTCGGATTCACCCACCGCAGAGTAATACGAACAGTTGATCTGATAGGTATTGAAGCTCTTTTCCAGGGGCCCCCTGAGCTCGGTAAAGATCTTCGCCACGCCCGGATTCATTTCGTATACCTTCATCTTCGTGTCCTGGACCTCTTCGTCTGGCATCAGGTAACGGACGTCCACGACGCCGATGCCGTCGTGCGTGTCCAGCGTCGTAAACTGGTGGGGTGAACAGATCTTCAGCCAGTTCTTGAGGTACAGGGTCTTTCCGGTAAAGAGGGCGTTCAGCAGCAGCATCGGAAGCTGGAAGTCATAGACGTAATACCCTTTTTCCGAGAGCTTCATCTGGATGAAATAGTTTTCGTGGATCTCGGGCAGGATGTCCACGCCCGCCGCGCTGGCCGCGTCGCGGGATTCCGCCATCAGCTGCCATACGTCCGGTTCCACGAAGAAACAGTTGGTGCCGGCTTTTTTCGTCGCGTAAGCGAAGGCGTCCAGCCGGATCAGGCTGCAGCCGTGCTCCGACAGGAAGGCGAGATTGTCCTTCAGGAACCGTTTCGCTTCTTCAGAGCGCTGGCAGTTGATGTCCACCTGCTCGTCCGAGAAGGTACACCAGACCTTTTCGCTGGTCCCGTCCGCGAAGTTGGCGATAATATAGGTTCCCTTGCCGATCCGGCGGCGGTAGATGGCTTCATCTTCCTCCCGGGTCGGCTCTCCGTTTTTCCAGAAGTCTTTGAACCGGATAAAGAAATCGCGGTAGCGGGAGGCGTCCTTGTTCTTCAGGAAGTCCTGGTACTCCGGGCTGCGCACGGAGATGTGGTTGATCATGTAGTCGAACATCAGGTAGTAGCGCTTCCCGAGCCGGTCCACATCCTCCCAGGTGCCGAAGGCGAGGTCCACCTCCCGGTAGGTGATCGGGGAAAAGCCGCGGTCGCCCGAGGAGGGGAAGAAGGGCAGGATGTGGACGCCCCCAAACGCCCCGTCAAAGGGGCCGTTCAGCGTCTGCTCCAGGTCCCGGAGGTTGTGTCCCAGGCTGTCGGCGTAAGTGATCAGCATGGCTTTGTTTTCAACGTTTTTGTACGGCACTTTCGTTCCCCCTGAATGTGGAATGGGGCAGGACGTGATTGCGTCCTGCCCGTTGGAGATAAGATCAAATCACTTGACCGCGCCTGCCACGATGCCGCCGATGACGTGTTTCTGCAGGATCAGGTACACCAGGATGACCGGCGCGACGGACAATGTCAGACCGGCCATGATGTTGCCGTAGTCGCTGGAGAACTCGCCGTAGAAGGTACGGATCGCCAGGGGCAGGGTGTAGAATTCCTTCCGGGTGAAGATCATGGAAGGAAGCAGGAAGTCGTTCCAGTAGCTGAGGATCTCCAGGATCGCCACCGTGGAGAGGATCGGCTTCAGCAGCGGGAACACGATGGTAAAGAAGGTGCGGTGGTAGCCCGCGCCGTCGATGCGCGCCGCTTCCTCCAGCGCCACCGGGATATTGCCCTTGATGAAGCCGTGGCACATGAAGGTACACATACTGACGCCGAAGCCCAGGTTCATGAAGACCATGGTCATGCGGTGGTTCAGCCAGTGCAGCTGCGCGCCGTAGATGGCGATCAGCGGAATCATGACGACCTGGAAGGGGACGATCATGGACGCCAGCATGGCGGAGAAGCTGATCTTGCAGGCCTTCCAGTCCGTCCTGACGAACAGCCACGCGGCCATGCTCGAGACGATGAGCAGCAGGATGACCGACACGCCGACCACAAAGAGGCTGTTGCCGAAGGTGCGGGGGAAGTTCATCTTCTCGATGGCGTTCTGGTAGTTGATCCATTGCGGGCCCTTGGGGTCTGCCAGCATCAGGGGCGCCTTGACGATGGAGACCTTTGTCTTCAGGGAGTTGACCAGCACCAGCGCGAAGGGGAACAGGTAGATGCAGAATACGATGATGGCGATCGTCAGCTTCCCTGCCTGCTTTAAGTTCTTATGGCCGCCGGCGGCACGTGATGATTCACTCATTATGCCTCCACCTCCCTCTTCTTGCCGATATAGGTCTGGGTCAGGGAAATCACGGCGATAACCAGGAAGAAGATCAGCGCTTCCGCCTGACCCACGCCGTAGAGATGATTCTCAAACGCCTGGGTATAGATGTGCATGGCCGTCATCTTGGTCGAGTTATAGGGCCCGCCCGCCGTCAGGGACAGGTTCAGGTCGTAGACCTTGAAGGAGCGGGTCAGGGACAGGAACAGGCAGATGACGAAAGAGGGTATCATCAGCGGCAGACGGATGTTCCACAAAGTCTGCCGTTCGTTGGCGCCGTCCACGTTCGCCGCTTCCAGCACGTCCTCCGAGATGCCGACGAAGCCGGAAATGTAGATCAGCAGCATGTAGCCGGAGAGCTGCCAGGTCTGTACCACGACCAGGGAGGCAAAGGCGGTGGAGGGGTTGGACAGCCAGGATTTCTGGAACAGCGGGATCGGGATCGCGCTGTACAGGCTCGGGACCACGCGGCTGAAGATGATCTGCCAGATGTAACCCAGGATCAGGCCGCCGATCAGGTTCGGCGTGAAGAAGCCCGCGCGGAAGAAATTCTGGCCCTTGACGCCGCTGGTCAGCAGGTACGCCAGGAAGAAGGCGATAATGTTGATAAACACCACCGAGAGCAGGGAGAAGCCGGTCGTCATCAGCAGTGTCGACCAGAAGGTGCTGTCCTGGAAGGCGGTCACATAATTGGTCAGGCCAACAAAGTTTTTCAGGTCAGCCAGGCCGTTCCAGTCCGTAAACGTCAGGTATATACCGTAGACAAGAGGTATGATCACGACGCAGCAGAAGAACAGCATGGCGGGACCCGCAAAAGAGATAAAGAGAAGCAGCTTCTCTTTGAAGGTCATATTTTGTTTCAAGGCGTACACCTCAATTCTTAAAAACGCCGCAAAGCGGGGGCTTACCGCTTTGCGGCGTCTGGGGTTAAATAACTATGTCCCGGAACTCACTTGGGATCAATAATTGACCTCATGAGCAGCCCAGTACGCGTCAAACGCAGCGCCGACTTCTTCTCTGGTCTTGGCGCCGTCCAGATAGGCCTGCATGGTAGCGCCGCCGACAGCACTGCGGTGATCGCTGGGCAGATAGGTCACGGCTTCGAAGGTCAGGCCCTTATCGATATACTCTTTCAGGCCGACATTGAAGGGATTGGAGGGCGGCAGCTCGATGTTGGTGAACGCGGTGACCATGCCGCAGTCATTGATCATGGCATTCTGGCCGTCAGCGGTGTAGATCAGCCAGTTCAGGAACTTCTTGGCGGCTTCCTGCTGTTCCTCAGAGGCATAGGTCTTGTCGACCACGATGTACTTGGTGGCCTGGGCCAGCAGCTTGCCCTGGGCGCCGGCGCTCACGGGCATGTGCATGATGGAATACTCCTGGCCTTCCACGGCGAAGGGCGCCAGGTTCGGCCATGCCCAGGTGCCGTTGATCCAGAACGCGGCTTCGCCTTCAGCCAGGTAGGAAGCGTTCAGGTCATAGTCGGCAGACAGCGGGTCCTGCTTGTTGATGTTGTATTCCATATACAGGTCGAACATATCCATGCAGGCGTTGAAGACGGGGTTGTCGATGAACTTCTCTTCGCCGGCGCGGACCCTCTCGATGAACGCTTCAGCGCCCGCGATGGTGCCGTCCTGGATGCCGTAGAAGTACTGGGTGAAGTGGGAGCCGATGGACCAGTCTTCCTTGTTGATGATGACCGGGTTCTCCATGCCGCCCTCGCGCAGCTGCTTGAGCAGGGCTTCGAAGTCTTCCTTGGTCTGGTACTTCAGCGGATCGAAGGGCTCGCCGGTGATCTTTTCGATGGCGGTCTTGTTGATCAGGTTGGCCTTGGCTTCGATGGTCAGGGGCATGCCGTAGAGCACGTCGTTGATGACGGCGCCCATGTCCTTGCCGCCGATGGCAGCCCAGGGCTGGTCGCCCAGGTCGGCGATCTTGCCTTCACGGGCCAGGTCTTTGACGTTGGCGATATCCACGACAGAGATGGTGGGCGCGTCGCCGGAATTGTAGCGGGTCGTCAGCGTTTCGCCGGGATTGCTGGTTTCGGTGATCTCGATCTTGACATTGTAGGCGGCGCCGAATTTATCAGCGGCGGCCTGCATGGCGGCGGTGATCTCGGGCTTGGAGTTCATCAGGGTGATGGAGACCTGATTCGCAAAGGGCTCGCCGACTTCGTCAGCCATCGCGACAGAAGCGACAGACAGCAGCATTACAGCCGCCAGCAACAGGGACAGAAACTTTTTCATAATGGTTCCTTCCTTTCATGGTATAAATGGTTGTGCGGATCCAAACCGTCCGCAAATGACACAATTATTATAGCCTCAATCCACTCCTGTGTCAAATGATTTCTGTATTATTAAGAAAAAAAGCGACCGCTGCAGACAAATTGGACGGCGCTGTTTTGCTGTCCGGACGGCGGCGTCTGTGAAATTTGTTATACAAAAGTGTTTTTCCGTGTTATAGCAGTGCAAATGCCCGCCTGTGAAAACAGGATATAAGCATGACGGCCCCTTGCCAAACCCCTTCACTTCGTATACAATATAATCACCGCGATTGGAATCGGCGGGGAGGATTCGTTCGGACGGATCTCGCTGCGCAGAGGCAGACAGACGCGCCGCAATCATCGGCATGACAGCGGAATAAAGGAGACGAGGCAAGATGGTACAAGGGAAAATGGAAGACGGCAAGCTGATCATCAGCCTGTTTGGCAGGATCGACTCGGCCAACGCGGCGGAGTATGAGAACAAGATCCAGGAGGTCGTGCAGGCGAATCCCGCCCAGACCATCGTCGTGGACTGCGAGAAGCTGGACTACGCGACCAGCGCGGGGCTGCGGGTGATCCTCCGGCTCAAGAAATCCGTGGACGATACCAGCCTCATCAACGTCAATGCGGAGTTGTATGAGATCTTCGATATGACCGGCTTTACCGATATGATGTCGATCCAGAAGGCCTACCGCGTCTTCTCGGTGGAGGGCTGCGAGGTGATCGGCGAGGGCGCGAACGGCAAGGTCTACCGCATCGACCGCGACACCATCGTCAAGGTGTACCGGAATCCCGACGCGTTGCCGGAGATCCAGCGTGAGCGCGAGCTGGCGCGCACCGCCTTCGTGGCGGGCGTTCCGACCGCGATCCCGTACGACGTCGTGCGCATCGAGGGCGGCGGCTACGGCTCCGTCTTCGAGCTGCTGAACGCCACCAGCTTTGTCAAGCTCCTGATCAAGGGTGAAAAGACGCTGGACGAAGTGGCCGAAATGAGCATCGACCTGCTGAAGACCATCCATTCCAAGACCGTCGCGCCGGACAAGATGCCCGACATGAAGGCCGTCGCGCTGGACTGGGCGGCGTTCCTGAAGGACTACCTGCCCGCGGAGCAGGCCGATAAGCTGTACGCGCTGGTGGAGGCCGTCCCCGAGGACATGCACATGATGCACGGCGATTACCACCTGAAGAACATCATGTTCCAGAACGGCGAAAGCCTGCTGATCGACATGGACACGCTCTGCCACGGGCATCCGGTCTTCGAGCTGGCGAGCATGTACAATGCCTACATCGGCTTCTCGGCGATCGATAAATCTCACGCGATCGATTTCCTGGGCATCGATTACGATACCTGCTGCAAGCTCTGGCACAAGAGCCTGGAGCTGTACCTCGGCACCACGGACGAGAGCGCGATCAGGAGCGTCGAAGAAAAGGCCGCGATCATCGGCCTGACGCGCCTCATGCGGCGCACCATCCGCAGGGACGGGATGAATACGGACGAGGGCCGCCAGCTGATCGATTACTGCAAAAAGACGCTGATGGAACTGGTGCCCAAGGTGGATACGCTGGTGTTCTGAGATGCCTGATCTTTATCATATCGATTTACATTTGCATACCAACGTCTCCGACGGCACCGATACGCCGGAGGAGCTCCTCAGGTGCGTCCGCGAGGCGGGCATCCGCCTGTTCTCGATCACGGACCACGACGGATACAATGCCCACGAGGCGCTCCGCGGCCGCATGGCGGAGGACGATCCCCGGCTCCTGACCGGCATCGAGTTTTCGTGCAAGGACGAAGAGGGGAAATACCATATCCTCGGATACAACTTCGATCCGGACGCGGACGCGATCGTGAACGTCGTGGAGATCGGCCACGCCTACCGCATGCGCAAGGTGCGCAAAAGGCTGGATCTCCTGAAAGAGGAGTACAATATCGATCTGCCGGAAGAAGAAGTGAAACACCTGCTGGCCATGGAGAATCCCGGCAAGCCGCACATCGGCAACCTGCTGGTCAAGTACGGCTACTCGGAGACGAGGGACCAGGCGATCAACGAGATCATCAACAAACTCCACGTCCACAGCGAGTACGTCCGGCCGGAGGAAGCCATCGCGGGCATTCTCGGGGCCGGCGGCATTCCGGTGCTGGCGCATCCCCTGTTCGGGAGCGGCGACGAGCTGATCCTCGGCGACGAAATGGACGCCCGCCTGCGCCGCCTGATGGGCTTCGGCCTGCAGGGCGTGGAAGGGTTCTATTCCGGCTTTACCGACAAGCTGCGGGCACAGGTGCTCGCCCTCGCGGCGAAGTACGGCCTGTACGTCACCGCCGGCAGCGACTACCACGGGAAAAACAAGCTGGTGCGCCTGGGCGATACCGGCCTGGACGAAGTCACGGAGTACCCGGAAGGGCTCACAAAGTTCCTGGAAGAAGTGGGAGTGAGGGGTTAGGAGTTCGGAGTGCGGAGTGCGGAGTACCCATAAAGGGCACAGGTGAGGAATTCGGAGTGCGGAGTGCGGAGTGCGGAGTTAGGAAGCAGATATTGATAAAGAGCGGAATTACTTCCTGCTTTCTGCTTTCTCCTTTGCTTTTGCTGTCATGCGGATTGTGCGGGGGAATAACGCAACAATGCTGCGTGCGTGCGTGTAGGATCGTTACACGCACGCACGCAGGAAAACGGGGGTTATACTCCACAACGCGTGAAACAAGCTGCCAGGCTCCTGCTTTTATTCTGATTTATGGAGAATAACAGAAAAACAAAGCGTGCCGTGCGTGCGGGGCGCGTATCCCGTCGCGTCCAGTGAACGATGAAGGCGGGAGAAGCGCCAATGAGCCACAGAGCATAGAATGCGGCAGCATTTTATGCGACAATGGCGAATTGAGGACGGCGCACAATGCAAAGCGTGCCGGCTGCCGTCGGCGCGCTTTTTCTTTGCTCTGATCCCACAACGGTTTAGCAAGCCATGCATTTTGGCACGCACGGCACGATTTATTTTAGGGTTTTTCGCTGATATTTTGTTCTTCTATTCCTTATGTGGTTATTCCTGTTTAAAACGACTCATCCAACAAAGGAAAAGCATCCTTCTCCACTATCATGAAACAAAGTAGAAGAATATTTTGTGGAGAAAAAGCGCGCTTTAAGATAAGGTAAAATATTTTTCGCACAATTGAAAAGGAACCCCAAGACGTATAGAATTAAAGCGTGCCGTGCGTGCCGGCACGGATACGCACGACGTCTTGCGTGCCGGCTGCTGTCGGCGCGCTTTTTCTTTTTGCTGATTTGAAGTGGTAATCTAAAAGTAGACAATGACGAACAGTTTATAAACAGTATTCCTAAGAGAGGTATCGATAATACTATTGGTTCGCTCATTTCTTAATGAAAGGTATATTATGGTTGTTTGCCCACGTTTCAGCATAACTCCCTTCAGGGGCAATTATTATTATAACGCTACCATCAAAGGCATTATCTGCAATGCTTTCTAAACCAGAAGGAAGCTCAATAATATCCACATCCGGCAGATTTGCAAATGCTTCATTTTCGATGATTTTAGTTGACTCAGGAACAATCACACGATTGTTTCCAATTATTGTAATTGCACATGATGCACTAATACCACTTGCAGAAGTAGCTGTGATAGTAATTCGTCCTTTCTTCAAAGTTCGAAGTAGTCCATCATTATTTACTATTGCAACTGTCTCATCGCTTGTTGTGAATGTGACAAGATGATTTATACAGCTTTGCGTACCCATTTGTACATTTACTGACAACTGTATTTCCTGATTTATGTTTGCTACTATCGTATTATTCGGAAAATTTATTTCTGTAACAGGATTACAAACGTGTATTAAAGCACTTGAACTCAACCCGTTTTCATCCGTCACAGTGACAGTTGTTTCTCCAATGCTGCAAGCTGTTATTACTCCGTCTGTATTAACCGTAACAATTGTCGGGTCAATACTATTCCATACAAGATCTGGTTCGGCTTCATCAGGAACTATAATGAGTTGTAATTGCATACTATCATGATTGATTATCCAGATTTCATCATTTTCAAAATACATGTCAGTTGCTGGACCAATTACAATGATCGACATGCTTGCAGTAGCATTTCCAACTGTTGCTGTTATTATACAAGTGCCTAAACCAATAGCTTCTATCATGCCATCTTGTACATTGGCAATAGATGGGTTATCCGTATTCCATATTATTGTAGGTTGATCATAATCAGGAAACACGTTTGGCATGATGTTGTAGGTATTGTTCACTTTCAAACGTAGCTCATCAAACGGCAATGAAATCTCACGCTCAGTATCTGGATCAAAATAATCTAGATATACTATAGGTAAATTCTGATAGTTTGCCCAAGTATCGGCATCTGACTCTCTATAGCAATATACAATTGGACAACAATCATTGAGTGCTTGATTACTATCAAAATTCGTTGTTTTGCTAAGAATTACTAATTTATTGAGTCTAGAACATGACGACAATGCAAGCCGGTGAATATTCTTTACACTTTCAGGAAGAGTCAAATTTGCCAAATTTCTACATTCTGAAAAAGCATATTTTTCGATACTTGTCACACCATTAGATATTTTTATACTTTTCAAATTACTACAACCTGAAAATGTTTCTTGGCATATACAGTCTACACCAGATGGAATCATAATGCTTTCTAAAGCATTACATGCATAAAAAGCACCTTTATCAATGTTAGTGACACTTTCTGGAATCACTAAATTTTTTAAGTTGATGCAATTATAAAAAGCATATTCACCAATACTCACTATACCATTTGGTAAAACCACGTTTTCCAAACTTTCACAACGATAAAAAGTCTCTCTCCCTATTTCTGTAACCCTTAATGGAATGACAATCTCCTTTAGACTATTACAACGCATAAAAGCATATTCACCAATACTAATCACATTTTCCGGAATTGCTATGCTCAATAAACTACTACAACCATTGAATGTACCGTTTTCAATTCTCGTTATTCTGGATGAAAGAGTTATGCTAACCAAACCACTACATCCACTAAAAGCACTTTCCTTAATAGTATATACTGTATTTGGAATTATTATACTTGTTAATCCACTACACTTAGCAAATGCTGAAGAATCAATCATTGTAACACTACTTGGTATAGTTACTTGTGTAAAACCACCAAAGTTATAGAATGCATACGAGCTTATTGTTGCAAAAGTATCTGGAATTATAAGATTTGTAATTTCTGTATCATCGATATACAAGAAACTTGATGCTACATATGGATTGTAATTTGGACGACTTTCCAAATTTCCAAAATTAATTGATAACCATGACTCAATACTTGAAACATGAATCTCGGTAAGATTAGAACAATGACTAAATGCAAAGTCACCAATATATGTGATGTTGTCTGGAACTAAAATACTTCTTAGATTAGTACAATCACTAAAAGTGTATGAACTTATACGTGTAATACCTCTTGGTATTACAATATCTGTTAAACCTTTACAATTGCGAAACGCATATGAATTAATTCTTGTTACACTATCAGGTATTTCAATAGTTGTTAAATTAGTACAACCATCAAAGGCATAATCACTAATAAATGTTACACCATCCGGAATTGTTATGCTTATCAGACTACTACAGTTTTGAAATGCTGAATACCCAATTGACGTTATAGTATTGGGTAATACAACAGATCTTAGTTTCTTACAGCCATTAAATAAAAAGTTTTCTATGCTACTAATACCATTCGGAATTATAATATCTGTCAGTCCAGTACAACCATAAAACGCAAAATACCCTATTTCGGATACAGTTTCTGGTATTATTATGCTTACAATATTAGAAAACCCATAAAATGCTAAATCGCAAATACTTGTTATGTTATCTGGTATTATAATACTTGTTAATGGTTCATTACCAATATATAATCCGCAAACTTTATTATAATTAGGATGGCTTTCAAAGCTATCATCATATTCTATCGATAACCAAGAATCTATACTTGATATATGTATTTGGTTTAAGCTATCACACTCTTCAAAAGCATATGGACCAATTGTGTTAAGGCTTTCAGGCAATGTAATACTAACTAAACTAGTACATCCACTGAAAGCATAACTACCAATACTATTAATACTGTCAGGTAACAAAACACTTTTCAAACAGGTGCATCCATTGAAAGCACTTCCACCAATGTCGGTAACACTATTTGGAATCGTAATATGTGTTAAATTAGGACAGTTAAATGCCCTTTGACTAATATTTGTTATTCCTTGGCCAATTGTTACCGTTTTAATGGAAGATTTATACTTGTTCCATGCTTCACCAGAATCCGTAAATCCCTCCATTTGTCCATTCCCAGTGATAACTAACTCCCCATTATCATCTAATACCCAATATAAGTCACCCCAATAACTTTTATATTCAGCGTAAGCTGATGTACCAAGTAATAATGCAATTAACAAAACTATTGCCATAAACCACTTAACAATAATTGAATGATTGAATTCTTTTTTCATTCTTCTCCTTCTTTCTCAACAACGCGTTATAGTTATATTGATTTGTGATATGTTATATGTTTCGTCAATTATATATATCCTATATATTTTCAATTTTATTATAAATGATTTATCACGGAATTTCAATGAAAAAGTCGATAAAACCAGCTCATGATATAAACACAATGAAGATTCTAAATAAAAAGAAATGTGTATAACAACTCTGTCTACCACATACATGCCAACCAAAGGTGTTCGCTTATGTTGCTCAGGATGACAGTTGTTCCGCGCGTTGTGGAGTATAACCCTCGTTTTCCTGCGTACGTGCGTGTAACGATTCTACACGCTCGTACGCAGCATTTTCAATTCGCTCACGCTTTGGGAATTGTACCGGATCGGCACGCACGGCACGATCTAAATCGCGCTTTTTCTCTACAAGATATTCTTCCGCTTTTCTCCGTGATGGCGGGAAAGGATGTTTTTCCTCTGTGGGATAAGCTGTTTTTGAAATGCATAACAACGTATGGACAAAGGAATAAAATTTTAGCGAAAAACCCAAAAAACAAGCGTGCCGTGCGTGCCAAAATTTCAGACTTGTCAAAACCATTGTGGTATCAGTAAAAAGAAAAAGCGTACCGACAGCGGCCGGCACGCGAGACATCGTGCGTATCCGTGCCGGCACGTTTGGCACGCACCGCACGCTTTATTTTTCAGTTATTCTCCATACAATCAGAATAGTGTTTGTTGACTGTCGAACAGCAAAACAGATCCTTCACATTCCTCAGTTCGCAAATGGGTTCTAAGGCGCTGCCGCGCCTGATAACCCAATGCTCACCGGAACTCCTAACTCCGCATTCCGCACTCCTCACTAAGGATTCTTCTTCCCTTTCCCCGCCAGCAGCTCCTTCAGGCTGTTGTGCTTCAGCAGCACGGAAGCGAAGAGCTCGCCCAGGATATAGCAGCCGACGATCTCGCCGACGGCGATATAGAGGGCCAGCAGGTACAGCGGGATGTCGACGCCGTAGCCGTAGCGGAGCACCAGCGGCACGATCACCGTATTGGCGGCGACGGCCGGGATGGGCACCAGCCAGCGGTTCTTCCGGAGCATATAGCCGAAGACCGCGCCGATCAGGGTGGCGAGGCTGCCGAACACGACGTCCCACACGATGGCGCCGCCCAGCAGGTTCGCCAGTATGCAGCCGAAGAACAGGCCCGGGATGGCGGCCGAAGTGAACAGGGGCATGATCGTCATGATCTCGGCGACGCGCACCTGGGCCGCCCCGAAGGAGATCGGGGCGAAGAGCATGGTCAGGACTACATACAGCGCGGCGATGACCGCGCCTTGCGCGACCTTGGTCGCGGTTGGATTTCTGTTGAGCATGGCCGGGGGATACCTCATTCCTGTACCTGGGTGATCGGGATCTCGGCGATGAAGGTCGATCCCTTGCCCTCTTCGCTCTCCGCGCGGATGCTGCCGCCGTGCAGGGTCAGCAGCTGCTTGACGATGGAGAGGCCGAGGCCGGTGCCGCCGGTCTCACGGGAGCGCGCCTTGTCGACGCGGTAGAAGCGCTCGAAGATGTGCGGCAGGGCGTCCTTGGGGATGCCGGGGCCGTTGTCCTCCACGGTCAGCATGGCATTTGCGCCTTCCCGGGCCAGGGTCACGTGGATGGTGCCGCCGTCCTGCGTATATTTGATCGCGTTTTCCATCAGGTTGTAGATGATCTGGTTCAGCTTGCCGCGGTCGCCGGAAGTCTCGCAGTCGTCCTGCACGTCGATCTCGAGGGTCTGATTGCGCTTGCGGGCCATGGTGTTCAGGCGGTGCGCGTTTTCCTCGACGAGGTCGCCCACGAAGAGCGGCTCCAGGTGCAGCTGCAGGGAGCCCGCGTCCATGCGCACGAGGGTCAGCAGGTCGCTGACGATGGCGCTCAGGCGGTCGATCTCCTTGTTGACGTCCTGCAGGAACTCGATGCGCAGCGTCTTATCCATATCCGGCTGGTAGACCAGGGACTCGATGAGCACCTTCATGGCCGCCAGCGGGGTCTTCAATTCGTGGGAGGCGTTGGCGACGAACTGGTTGCGCGTTTCGTCCAGGGCCTCGAGCTTCTCTGACATGCTGTTGAACGCGGCGGCGAGGTGCCGGACTTCGCCCGCGCCTTTCTCAGGCAAGCGGAGCTTGAAGTTGCCCTTGCTCATGCGCTGGATGACCTTCGTCATGTCGGAGACGGGCTTGGTCAGCACGCTCGCGAAGAGGAAGCCCACCGCGACCGCGGCCAGGGCGACCAGCAGGAAGATGAGCAGCATCTGCCTGCGCAGGCTGAACAGGCCGGTCATCATGTCGGTGACCGGGGAAATCAGCAGCAGCACCCCGATAACTTCGTCCCGGGAGACCAGGCGCGCCGAGCAGTAGCTGTTCCACGCGCCGGAGGGATTCAGGGTAAAGAGGATGCTCTGGGTATTCACCATGCGGCCGGTTTCGCTTTCGTGCACGCCGAAAGAGACGCTTTGTCCGCGCCGGACGATCGCGTCCACCTCTTCGGATTCGAAAAGCGTGCCGGTCAGGTCGTGCTCCGTGTCCAGGTGCACCTTCCCGGCGGTGTCGAGCACGAGCAGCCGGCCCGTGATATCGCGGCCGTGCTCGCTGATCAGGGTATACAGCGCTTCCGTGTCCGCGCGGTCAAACAAGGGCGCGGCAGACTCGCCGAGCTTTTCCAGCTCGGCGCGCTGGGCGCGCACCCGCTCGTCAAATAAAAAATCGCCTACCATCCCATTCAGGCTGCCGGCTGTGATCACAAAGCTCAAGCCCACGATGAGCAGGATGGTCAGCGATATGCGGACGCGGAAGCCTGAAAAGAAACCGTCAGTCCTTGTCCGTGAAATAGTAGCCCACTCCCCACTTGGTAAAGATGAATTCCGGCTGGGAGGGCACGCGCTCGATCTTTTCGCGCAGGCGGCGGATATGCACGTCTACTGTACGGGCGTCGCCCATGTAATCGTACTTCCAGACCGTTTCAAGCATCGATTCGCGGCTGAACACCTTGCCGCGGTTCTGGATGAACAGCTGCAGCAGGTCGAACTCCTTGGCGGTCAGGCGGATATCCTTGCCGCCGAGCGTCACGGAACGGTTGACCAGGTTGACCTCCATGTCGTGCACGCGGACGGTCTTTTTCTCCTCCACGCGGACGGGCTGGGTGGTGCGGCGGAAGATGGACTTGATGCGCGCCTTGACCTCGAGCACGTTGAAGGGCTTGGTCATATAGTCGTCCGCGCCGTATTCCAGGCCCAGGATCTTGTCCATGTCCTCGCCCTTGGCGGTCAGCATGATGATCGGCACGTTGCTCTGCTCGCGGATGCGCTGGCAGACCTGGATGCCGTCCATCTTGGGCAGCATGACGTCCAGCAGCACCAGATCGACCTCGTTGTCAAAGAAAACGCTCAGCGCTTCCTCGCCGTCCTGGGCTGTCAGTATTTCATATCCGTCCTGTTCGAGGGAGTATTTGAGCCCCTTGAGCATCGTCGGCTCGTCGTCAACCAGCAATATCCTCTTCGCCATCGTTCAGCGCTTCCTTCCGTCATTCGATGTACCCATAATGAGTGCTTTACTATTTTACAACACATTCGTCATAAAAATCAAGTATTTTCGCAATAATTTTTAACAATTCTGAAATAAAGTTATCCACAGTTTCCTCCCGCACGAACTGTGGATAACTTTGTTACGAAGCTGTTTCTTTCCGCTGATTGTGGCAAAATCGCGTTATTTAAGCGGTTTTTTGGCTCAAAATTGTGGATAACCCTGTGGATAATGTGGAAAAAGTCGATGTCAAGAAAAAAGTCATCAATATATTTTTACGGAAATATGAATTCAAAATTAAATCCCCGTAATGATTTAAACCTGCATGGCGTGTTTGGCATTCCATACGTTATAAATGACTATGGACCCGACCACGATGACCGCGCCGACCGCGGAAAGCACGGTGAAGGGTTCGCCGTAGAAGATCATGACCCAGAGCGGGTTCAGGATCGGCTCCAGGCCGGTGATCAGGCTGGCGGTCACGGGCGGGGTGTTCCTGATGCCCAGGGAGAAAAGGATGTACGCGCCGCCCACCTGGATCACGCCCAGGGCCAGCACCGCCAGCAGGGTCGGGGCGGAGAAATCCGTCTCCCGGAGGCACAGCGGGGTCAGCAGCACGCCGGCGGCCAGCTCGCCCCAGAAGCTGGAGGAGAGCGCGTCCGCGCCTTTGCCGGTGTTCATCATGAACACGCCGGCGTAGCAGATGCCGGACAGTACCGCGACCAGGTTGCCGGCGAGGTTGCCCGCGCGGATGCCGTCGATGAAGAAGAGGACGACGCCCAGCAGCACCGCGGCGCAGGTCAGGATGTCCGCCTTCCGCGGCCTGCTGTGATAGAGGAGCGCCATCAGCAGGATCACGAACACCGGCGCGGTGAACTGCAGTACGATCGCGTTCGCGGCGGTGGTCATCTTGTTGGCCAGCGCGAAGGTCGTGGTCACGCTCATCAGGGACAGAGCGCCGATGGCCACCGTCCGGTTGAATACGGGGCGGTGCTTCGTGACCAGCATGAACAGCCCGATCACGCAGGCGCCGATCAGGTTCCTCGCCCCGTTGATGGCCAGGGCCGACCAGGGGATCAGTTTCATAAACAGCCCGCCCGTACTGAAGCATACGGACGCGGCGATCACGCACATGACCGACGGCCAGGTGCGGCGGTTCGTGTTTTGCATGGTGCCTCCGGGTCTTTCATCAGAGTGCCGCATCGCGGCAACGGAATCATTCTCCGCAAAGGCGGCTTTTCCTGCCGGAATACGGAATTCGTACAATGGGAAAAGGTTGTGATGCTGCTGTTCCGGCAAGAAAAAAACCCGAAGGGCGCTTCGTGGAACAGCACCTTTCTTCGGGCTTTGGTCGTACGGTATATCCTTGGCGGAGGGGAACGCTTCAGCCGCGCCTCTGTTCCAGTTCCCGGTTGATCCTGTCCGCCAGCTTCTTTTGCCGGCGGTACGTCAAAACCGCGATGACCAGGGCGGTCAGGAGCATGGAGAGGATGGCCAGCAGGGCAGGCAGCAGGCCCTTGTCCGTCGGGATCCAGCCGACGAGGAACGCGATCGCCAGCATGACGGCGCAGCCCGCCGCCATGTGGATCGCAATCTGCACGGGACGGCTCAGCTTTTCGCTGGTGTAAATGATGCAGGTGAGGCCGAAGCCGAGCCCGATCCCCAGACTGCCGAGGGCCATCTTGGTGACGGAATAACCGGTCGTGGACCAGGCGCCGCCCATGTTCAGATCAGAGATCAGGGAGCTGAGCAGGAACAGGAACGAGGAGATCGCCACGGTCGTTTTGGTGCGATTGAGCACAAAAGCCATATTATCTTGCTTCATCATGATATTTCCTCCTATATGCCCAGATAGTTTTTGAGGCCGGGCAGGTACTTGCGGGAAACATAATCGGACAGCCCGTTTTTCATTTTCAGGAGCAGACTCCCGCCAAAGCCGGCTTCCACGCTCTCCGCATAGGAGAGGTTGACGGCGCAGGATTTGGAGATCTGCATAAAGCTGCCGCCCAACTGGTCCAATAATTCATACAGGCGCTTTCGCGTGGTGAACTCTTCCTTTTTCGTGTAGAGCTTCGTTTTGCCGTCCTCTACCCGGACCATGCAGATATCCTGCGCGGCCAGCAGGAACGTGCGCCCGTTGCGCTCCGCCAGGACAGGCGCGTCTTTTGCCTGCAGCATGTCCAGAGCCCGTTGTATCTCCGGCGTGATCCGGTCCGTATAAATGACCGCCCGCGGAGGCGTATGCTCCGGCGAAACTTCGATCTTGACCTGCATAGGAGATCCCCCTTCCTGCTGAGTGTACGTCAGCCTGACTGAGGACAGTATAATCGGGAACGCCTTTTTTGTCATCTGTTTTGCGCCAAGAGGCAGAAAATCGAGGGTAAGATGCAGGAAAGGCCCTTCTAAAGCAAAACAGGCGTGACCGCTTTGGCCGCGCCTGAGTTCATTTCTTATTTTGTTGTAGGCATTCGGATCATTCCGCGTCGTAATCCAGGTAGGCGCCTTTCATGGGGGAGGCTGCCAGCTTGGAGAACAGGCGCAGGACGCCCTTTTTGTATTTGGGCGGCTTCGGCTGCCAATTCTTTTTGCGCTCGGCGAGCACTTGGCCGACTTCTTCGGGAGACATGCGTTTCCCCGCGATGCCGACGATCTCGAGCTTGCGCTCCATCACGTTCAGGTAGATCAGGTCGCCTTCCTCGACGAGGGCGATGGGGCCGCCGGCCTGCGCCTCGGGGCTGCAGTGGCCGATGACCGGACCTGTGGACGCGCCGGAGAAGCGGCCGTCGGTAATCAGGGCGATGGATTTGCCCAGCTCCTGATCGGAAGAGATCGCCTCGGAGGTATAGAACATTTCGGGCATGCCGCTCCCCTTGGGGCCTTCGTAGCGGATGAACACGGCGTCGCCCGGCTGTACCCGGTGGTGCAGCACGGCATCGATGCATTCCTCTTCGCTGTCGAAGGGGCGGGCGGTAAGCACGGCTTCGAACATTTCCTTGGGGCAGGCCGTATGCTTGATGACCGCGCCTTCCGGGGCCAGGTTGCCTTTAAGCACGGCGACGGAGCCTTCGGTGCCGATGGCCCGGTCGTAGGGACGGATGATGTCTTCCTTGCGCACGGTGAGCCCGCGGCGGGCGTTGGACTGGTCCAGCCAGTACTGGCAGCGCTCATAGAATCCGTTCTTTTTGAGCTCTTCCAGGTTTTCGCCCAGGGTCTTGCCGGTGACCGTCATGGCGTCCAGATGCAGGCAGGATTTGATCTCCTCCATGATGGCGGGTACGCCGCCGGCATAGTAGAAGAACTCTGCGGGCCAGCGTCCAGCCGGGCGCAGGTCGAGCAGGTAATGCGCGCTCCTGTGCAGGCGATCGAAGGTTTCGCCGGTGATTTCGATGCCGAACTCGTGGGCGATGGCCGGGATGTGCAAAAGCGCGTTGGAGGAGCCGGAAATGGCGGCGTGCACCATGATGGCGTTCTCAAAGCTCTCTTTGGTGACGATGTCCCGCGGCTTCATGCCTTCCGTCTGCGCCAGGCGGACTGCCTGCGCGCCGGCTTTGCGGGCATATTCCAGCAGGTCGGGGCTGGTGGCGGGCAGCAGCGCGCTGCCGGGCAGCGCCAGGCCCAGGGCTTCGGACATGATCTGCATGGTGGAAGCCGTGCCGATAAAGCTGCATGCGCCACAGCTGGGGCAGGCGTTGTGCTTGGCCCAGTCCAGCTTCTCTTTGTCGATTTCCCCGCGCTCATACTTGGCGCTGTACATGCCCAGCTGTTCGAGGGTCAGCAGGTCGGGGCCGGCGGCCATGGTGCCGCCCGGGACGACCACCGAGGGGATGTTCAGCCTTGCCAGGCCCATCAGGTTGCCGGGCATGCCCTTGTCGCAGCTGGCGATGAACACGCCCGCGTCGAAGGGGGTGGCGTTCGCCTGGATCTCGATCATGTTGGCGATCGTCTCACGGCTGGCCAGGGAGAAGTTGATGCCGTCATGGCCCTGGCTTTCGCCGTCGCACATGTCGGTGCAGAAGTACCGCGCGCCGTATCCGCCGGCCTCGGCCACGCCCTGGCGCGCCTTTTCCACCAGCCTGTCCAGGTGGCAGGAGCCGGGATGGCTGTCGCCGAAGGTGCTTTCGATGAAGACCTGCACCTTGTCCAGGTCTTCCGGTTTCCAGCCGCAGCCGATGCGCAGGGGATCCACTTCGGGAGCCAGTTTTCTCAATTCTTGACTTGGAAGCATTGCGTTCACCTCAGGTTGCGTTCGAAAATGCGTCATTGTCAGACCGGATGGCAGCAACAAATCAGCCGTTCAGTTTCTGCAGTTCCAGCCAGAACCGCGCGTCGTCGAGGGCCTCCCACAGGGGATAGGGCGGCTCTCCGCCGCGGACGTAATCGCCCATGTCCAGAAGCATGGCGGCGATGGCGAACTCGTCCTGGACGGTATCGGGAGCGAGCTCCGCGGTCCAGTTCCGCCTTCTGTCGCGCAGCAGCTGGCTGTCCAGGCAGCGGTAACGCTCCGGGATTTCGCCGGTCAGCATCTTCCGGCGCGGTTGATTATTCTCGTCCAGGTAGGTGACCATCGTATCCGTCCATTCGCCCCGGGTGCCGCGCACCGTGATGTGCCGGGAGCGGATGTAGGACCGGTACTGGACGGTCGCAAAATCGTACACGGCCGTTTTGCCGGACGAGAACTGAATCAGGGCCGTCGTGCGTTCCGCGTCGGCCAGGGCCCCGTCGTAAAACGCGCCTATTCTCGAATCTGTCCGTGCCACCGGGCTGTTCCGGACACACCCGGTTACGGTATACGTGTCGCCCCGTTCCAGGCGCAATGCTCTCCGGATGAGGCTGGGGGCGTGGTAATCGTGCACGAGGGAGATGTACATGGAGGAAGGCTCGCCGATGGTCCCCGCCGCGATCTCGGCGAGTCCCGCGGCGAGAATGGGCTGGCGGTGATACTGCTCGCAGCAGACGATTTTCGCGCCCCGGCGGGCCAGTTCTTCGATCCGCGCGATCTGCTCCCATGTCGAAGCCACCGGCGTCTCCGCCAGGACGGGAACGCCCCTCCGGACCCATTCCTCCGCCACGTCGGCGGTATGACTCCGGTCCACGCTGATGACGGCGAAGTCCGGTTCAAACGCCAGGCATTCCTCCGGGCTGGTAGTCGCATCGACGCCTGTCGCCCGGGTGAGATGCGCGGCCTTCTCCTCTGACCGGCACAGGTACTTTGCTCTGAACAAAGTTGGATAAGCGGCGGCGATCCGCCCGAAGTATTCGGCCCTGTAACCGGAACCTACGATGACGTATGAGAGCATGGCGGGCTCCTTTCTGATAGAACTCAGTGCACCCCGACCCGGAGCGAGATCCGGAAGGGTTCCGCCTGGCGGTCGGCAGGGGTGTAGACGACCCAGCCGTACATATCGCCCAGCGGGATCAGGGCGTGGGCCTCGATGTACTGCCGGAACGGCTCGAGCGCGGCGCGTGGGATCGCGGAAAGGTCGTGGGTTTCGATCATGCCGCCGATGCAGCGGCAGGGCGGGGTGTATTCGATCGGGGGCTCGTACGTCTCGTTGAAACGCTTGAAGGCGCCGCTGAGCAGGCCGATGCCGGTATCTGCCGCGCAGGATTCGTCCTTGGGCAGCAGCATCGCCTTCTGGGGAATGCGGATCGCGGAATAGGTCTCCGGCACGTGGTTCATCCAGCGGCGGAAGATCTCGGCGGTTCGGGGATGGTCGTTTTTCGGCGTACTGTAATAGATGCGGTACGCGCCGGGCATCCGGCCCTCTTCGATCACGGTCCCGCTGCCGGCGCAGCGCTGGTAGGCGTCCACGTGCAGCCGCAGGCGCGACAGCTTCTGGTACAGGTCTTCGATTTCTTCTTCGATGGACTGCTCCTGCGCAACCAAAGCGCCGAGGACGTCGGCGCACCGGCGGCGGTTGCGGCTGCCGGGGAGCTCCGAAAGGCCGACGCCGAGGGCGTTCAGCTGCCTGATCTGCACGAGGCTCATCACGTCTTCGCCGCAGTACGCGCGGTAGCCGTTCTCCAGGCGCTCGGGCTCGATCAGCCCTTCCGTATCGTAATACCGCAGCGCGGTGCGGCTCAGGCCGGTCAGTTTTTCAAGTTCACCGATGGAAATTTTCATGGCACTCTCCTGATTTCTTACGGACTGCCGAACTATGCAGTTTGCTGGAAGGTTTAATATTCGGCAAATATAGGGCCGGTTGGCAACCTGGCTTTATTATACAGAAGAATCGTCCGTTTTTCCAGTTGATTTTTTGTATATCCGTCTAAAAATGGTAAAAACGGCGCGTAACCGACCCGTCAGGAAAGGGTTGGAACGCCGAAGCGGTTGATATTTTTTATAGCCAACGCCGCGCTTGACACTCCAGTTGGCTGGAAGCATATAATATCTGATGGATTTAAAACTGCTCCGCGGAATCGCGGAGCTGCAAATCAACAAGGAGGAGCATTGTATGAAGAAAACACTGTGTCTCTTGCTGGCCCTGTCCCTCGTCATCGCGGCGCTTGTGCCCGCCATGGCGGAAGGGAACGTCTTCACCGGCACCGCCCGCGGCATGCAGGGCGACGTGGTGGTCAACGTGACCATTGAAGACGGCAAAATCACCGACATCCAGTACGAAAAGTATCCCGAGACGGAAAACATCACCTATGTTGCCCGCGACAGGATCCCCGCTCAGATCATTGAGCACCAGACCCTGGCTGTGGATTCCGTGACCGGCGCGACCTTCGCGAGCTACGCGATCGTCGGCGCGGTCAAGAACGCCGTCAAGGCCTCTGGGCAGGAAATTGCGGCCCTGACCGCTGAAGCGTGGCATGAGCCTGCCGGCCCCGACGAGACCTGGGACGCCGACGTGCTGGTCATGGGCGGCGGCGGCGCCGGCCTGGCGGCCGCGATCACCGCGGCGCAGAACGGCGCGAAGGTCATCCTGATCGAAAAGAGCAGCGTCATGGGCGGCAACACCATGGTCGCCGGCGCGGCTTACAACTGCGTGGACCCTGAAGCGCAGAGCACCGCGATCCTGACCCCCGCCCAGAAGAGCACCATGGACAGCTACCTGGCGCTCTCTGAGGATGACCCGTCTCTCAGCTTCGACGTCTATCCCGAGTGGAAGGAAGTCCTGGCCCAGCTGAAGGAGGACATCAACGCTTTCTATGCTGCCAACGAAGGCAAGACCCCCGGCGTCGACATGCCCGGCTTTGACTCCATCGCGCTGCATATGTGGCACTGCTACACCGGCGGCAAGCGTGAAATGCTGGACGGCAGCCTCATCGCCCCGAAGATCGAGCTGGCCCGCACGCTGGCTGAAAGCGCCCTCGGTTCCTTCGAATGGATGGGCTCCATCGGCCTGAACGCCGGTTACGGCGCGGGCGCCCGCCTGAGCACCGTGCTCGGCGCGATGTGGCCGCGTACCCACAGCTTCATGAGCGGCGCGGACCGCATCCCGCAGCTGGTGAAGGTCGCTGAGGAAACTGGCGTCAAGATCTACACCGAAACCCGCGGCACCGAGCTGCTGGTCAGCGACAACCGCGTTGTCGGCGCGAAAGCCGAGACCGTGAACGGCACAAAGATCACCATCAACACCGCGAAGGGCGTCATCCTGGCGACCGGCGGCTACTGCGCGAATCCCAAGATGGTCAAGCAGTACGACAAGTACTGGGGCGACGACCTGACCGAATACACCCTCTCCACCAACCTCGGCACCAACGAGGGCGACGGCATCATCATGGCGACTGCCATCGGCGCCGACACCTTCGGCATGGGCGTGGCCCAGATGATGCCCTCCTCCTCTCCGGTCAAGGGCACCATGACCGACGGCATCTGGGGCGACGCGGCCGAGCAGATCTGGATCGACGGCAACGGCGACCGCTTCGTCAACGAATACGCCGAGCGCGACGTGCTGGCCAAGGCCTCCCTGGCGCTCGACAAGGGTATCTTCTACATCATCTATGCCGGCCGCGGCGATATCACCAAGCCGGACGTGAAACTGACCGGCGTGGCCTATGACCCGCGCACCGCTTCCATGGTCGAAGGCGGCCACATCTGGTACGCCCCGACCCTGAAGGACATGGCGGAAGCCACCAAGACCGCGGCCGCCGGCTGCGCGCCTGCATTCACGGAGGAGAAACTCCGCGAGACCATCGAAAAGTACAACCAGTATGTCGCCAACCAGAAGGACGACGACTTCGGCAAGGAAGTCCTCGCCGGCGCGATCGATATCGAGGCGCTGGAAGCGGATCCCAACCTCGGCTTCTGCATCAGCCCGCGCAAGGCGTCCCTGCACCACACCATGGGCGGTATCTGCATCGACACCCATGCCCGCGTCCTGCGTGAAGACGGCAGCGTGATCGAAGGCCTGTGGGCGGCCGGCGAAGTCACCGGCGGCATCCACGCCGGCAACCGCCTGGGCGGCAACGCCATCGCGGATATCTTTACCTTCGGCCGCATCGCCGGCAACGAGGCGACGGCTAAGTAATTCCAACTTCAAACAGCGCACCGGCACGGCGGGAGCCGTGCCGGTTTCTTTGTGCAGATATACAGGGAAATAATGCTATACCTGGAGTAAAGTTAGGAGTTAGGAAGTATCATAAACAAGCTCTGCTTATGCCTATAGCTTTATTGCTTATCCCTTTCCGCCGACAATCGGACTCACTCTCCGGCCGGGAACTCCTTCCTCACGACCATCCGGACTTCGCCGCCGATGATGGCGATGCGGACGTCGTCCGCGAGCTTGAACAGGATCGAACGCTCGAAGCCGTCCCACTCGTTCTGGGACTTCCGGTCTTCGCCGGAAGGCAGCGCAAAGCATACCCGGTCGGAATCGGAGACCATCGCACGTTCGAACGCGCTGCGGAGCTTCGACAGGAAACCGCCCGATTTGCCGCCCAGTTCGGCAGCGACCGCTTTCTTCATTTTTGCGCGCGTCTTCCTGTCCATGTCCGTCTGGGCCGAAATATGCAGCTCGTATTGCCGGTTGACGCGCTCGATCCAGAAGTCGGCCTTCACTTCGCCGGTGACGATGTTGGTCATGCTCAGAATTTCTTCGGTGAACAGGGTCAGGCGAAGGCTATCCTCGCGGCTCAGGCCGCCGGCTTCCGCCATTCGCTGGGTCTCTTCCACCGCGGCGTGGAAGCCGTTTCCGTGATTGTCGATGGCGATGACCTCGGATTTGACCAGGCCGCCCTGGATCGATTTCAGCTTCTGCCGGATGTCGTCCGCCGTCTGCACGAGGGGCTTCAGGACGTTCGTATCCCAGGAGATCCCGGCGTGGAGGGCGATCAGCTTGTTGATCAGGGACAGGATCATCTGTTTGACGTTGTCGTCCGCTTTTTTCAGCAGCTCGGCGTTGTCGGGCTGCTTCTTGTCCAGCAGGGCGAAAATGGTCGTGACGAAGATCTCCCGTTGTTCGGCGGTACACGATTTGAGCCATTCGTGGATGGTCTGGTCCAGGATCTGGGCGCCGGTGGAGACGTTCTCTTCTTCCAGGAAGTGCCTGCCGACCAGCTTCCAGCTGAACGGGTCGTGCTGGAGGATGGAGTGCGCGCCGGACTGCACGACGCGGTACTTGGGATAGTAGTTCATCAGCATGCCCACGATGGATCCGGAGGGCACGACGGACCGGATCAGGGGCTCTATGCGCCTGTAGCCTTCGGAGGCGATGGTCGCGTCGTCCAGGCCGGGGCCGTCAAAGGAAAAGAGCATCTTCAGCCGCGCCTGGATGGCGGGATCCGCGTACGAGGCGGAATACAGGGCGAGATTGCCGCCCTTGCTGTGCCCGGCCAGGTACAGGGGTCCCTCAGTGTTGGCGGCCGCCTTCTCCAGATAGGCGAGGGCGGCGGTCTGGGCCGGGACGGGCGTCACATAGCTCATCATGAAGTCTTCCTTCCAGCCCACGGGCGAAGGGTCGGTGCCGCGGTAGGCGATCACGGTGCCGACGCCGGGCACGTCCAGGGTGAGCGCTGAAAACTGGATATTGCGGGCGGGATCCACGTCGTTGACCTGGTCCAGGACGGTGACGTCTTCAAAGCGTTTGCTCTGCGCCAGGGCAATGAGGAACTGGTTGCGGATCCTGACCGAATCGCCGATCCCTTCCTGCGGGAGGCGCGTCAGCAGGTCCGTCGTGGCGAGGTCGGCCAGCCGGAGCGTCTGCCCGCTCCCGAAGACGAGCTCGTTCTCGCCCAGGTTCGCGTAGGCAATCATGGTGGCGATCACGCTGTCGATCTCGCCCCAGGGGGAATGCTCAAAGGTCAGGTCCCCGCGCCAGGCGACGTAATCGATGATCGTACCGCTGGTGATCTTTTTCGGGAGTTTCTCTTTCTGGTCTGCCATAACACGACCGCCTCTCTGCAGATGTATACTGATTGCTTCGGGGGTATTATACTATGTTTTTTGTTCGGGAACAAGGGAAAAAGCCGCGAATAATGGTCTTTCAACAACCGGACGCCTGTGTTATAATGTCAGATGAAAAATCTGTCGAGAGAATCCTCATAAACAAAGATTACGGGAGGCGCTTATGAGTTATTCAGTCTGGCTGACAGTCTTATTGCTGATTGCCGCGTTCAATTCGCCTTTGCCGCTCACGCCGGCGCCGCAGGCGGCTGAGGGAAACACGATCCAGCAAGCGGCAGCGGAAGCGTCCGGTTACTGGCTCGGCTCCTTTTCGGAGGAGACGGTCGGCCGATACGACACGTCCGCGCTCCGTACCGACGGCGCAAATCTGACCACGGTTTCCGTATCCCCTTCCGGGAAATATATCGCCGCGGTCGACCGGACGAGTATGTCGCTGGAGAAAAGGCACGCTGCCGGCGTCGGCAATCCGATGGGACGGCTCCCGGAGGCGATCTGTCTGTTTGCCCGCCAGGACGACGGCTACAGCCTCAGCCGCACGATCCCTGTCGACGCTGAAACTCAGCTGGAGCTGAGCAGCATCCTGGGCGGCGGCGCCGCAATGGCGTGGAACGGGGATGAGACCCGCTGCGTCATCAGCTATCAATGGGGCGCGGGCAGTGAGACCAACGCTTATATCAACAATTTTCACAGCAACCTGTACCTGCTTGATCTTTCCGACGGCTCTCTCCGCCGCCTGACCGATAACAGCGAAGCCTGCGAGCATTGTGTGCTGCCGGCCTGGTCAGGCCCGGACACGGTGCGCTATGTCCGCCTGTCCAACCGCGGCGGATTTATGAACGTCCTCTGTGAGATCGATCTCAATACGGGGCGGGAGACGAAGCTCGCCGACCTGTACAGCGCCGGCGGATCCATTTCCGTCGTCTATGACTGGCAGGCGGTCGGGGAGCGGATCTATTACATCGTCGACGCTTATACCGGCGGCACCGGGTTTTACGTATCTCCCTTCGGCGGGCGGGAAGCGAACGCGCGCTGCCTCGTCAACCTGATGAAAGAGCTGCGGGAAACGAACCGGCACCCCTACTGCAAGACGTTCTCGCAGATGGAAATCTCTGACGACGGCCGCTGGGCGTGCCTGACGGTCACCGACCAGCGGGTGTTCACGAGGGACTTTCCCACCGCCGACAACCCGAAGAATCCCCAGAGCGATCCCGCGCACGCGATTTCCGTGATGACCGGCCTGCCCTGGGTGCCCTGCCACAATGTGCTGCTGTATGACCTCAGCCGGATGAGCCTCGTCGATCCGTTCAGGGACAGCGCGCTGGCGCCTGAGAAGGCGGTCGTGACCGCCGCCTGCCTCGCGCCGGACGGGCAGTCGATGCTGTGCGCCGTGTACGGGGACGGGCGCCCGTGGTCGATCGCGGAAGAGACCCGGACGACCTTTTACCAGATCGATCTCGGGGACGGCCGTTTTACGGCGAACCGCGTCTTCGAAACGGAACTGGCGTCCAGCCTCTGGTTCCCGGAGGGGATCTGGTGGACAGCGGACAACTGCCTGCATATCCCGACGGGCAAAGCGCCGGCGAACCCTGTCCAGATCCTGGACCTGGGAGGGCGCTGATGCATTTCGTCGACGCGAAGGGCATCCTGACCGGCGGGAAAGGCCGTTACGGGATGAACATCTACCGCGGCTGCTCCCACGGGTGCGTTTACTGCGACAGCCGCAGCAAATGCTATCAGTTCACCCATCCGTTCGAGGATATCGAGGTCAAACGGAACGCCCCGGAGTTACTGGAAAAAGCGCTGAAGTCCAAACGGCAGAAGTGCATGATCGGGACCGGCTCCATGTCGGACCCCTATATGCACTGCGAGGAGAAGCTCGGCCTGACCCGGAGATGCCTGGAAGTCATCTGTGAAAACGGGTTCGGCGCGGCGATCCAGACGAAGTCCGACCGGATCCTGCGGGACGTCGATCTGCTGGAGGCCATCAACCGGAACGCGAAATGCGTCGTGCAGATGACGCTGACAACCTGGGACGACCGGCTGTGCGGGATTCTGGAGCCCAATGTGTGCAACACGAAGCGGCGCGTCGAGGTCCTGGAAGAGATGCGGAAGCGGGGCATCCCCACCGTCGTCTGGCTGACGCCGATCCTGCCGTTCATCAACGATACGGAAGAGAACGTGCTGGCGATCCTCGAGGCCTGCGCGCGGGCGGAAGTCAGGGGCATCATTTGCTTTGACATGGGGCTCACCCTCCGCGACGGGGACCGGGAATACTATTACGCTGCGCTCGACCGGCATTTCCCGGGCCTGAAGGAACGCTATATCAGGATTTACGGCAGCGCTTACGAGGTGCCCAGCCCGCGCAGCGGACCGCTCATGACCCTGTTCCGCGATTTCTGCCGGGAACACGGTATCCTGTATAAGCCGGAGGAATGCTTTGATTATATGAGCCGCCTGCCCGAGAAATATCATCAGATGTCACTGCTGGAGGGATGAACATGGCGCCTAAAGTCTATTTGATGTGCGGAAAGATCTGCAGCGGGAAATCCACCCACGCCCGGGAACTGAGGAAAGAACACAGGGCGGTCGTGCTGTCCGTGGACGAGATCACCCTCGCTCTGTTCGGACAGGACGCCGGGGAGAAGCACGACGACTATGTGGCGCGGGCCGAAGCCTATCTCTACCGGAAATCCCTGGAGATCGTCGAATCGGGCATCAGCGTGATCCTGGACTGGGGATTCTGGACGAAAGAGGAGCGGGATTACGCGAGGCAGTTCTACGGGTCGAGAAACATCCCCTACGAGTTCCATTATATCGACGTCGACGACGCGGAATGGCACCGCCGCCTGGAGAAACGCAACGCCGCCATCACCCGCGGCGAGCTGGACGCCTACTACGTGGACGACGGGCTCGCGGCCAAATTCGCGGCGATCTTTGAAAAGCCGGAGCCGGGGGAAATAGAGATCATCATCAGGAGCCGCTGAGGGGCGGTTCCTTTAGCTTATGATGATGTCAGTTTTAACGCAGTATGCTGCTGTAAGGCCTGACCATGTCAAACATGGCGCGGTTTCTTGCATTGTTTTTCCCGGCACCGGATGATATAATAAAACGGCGTATGGATCGTAAGAGAACTGCATCATCATAAATCACGGAGGTCTGGACCATGAAAGCCAAGTGGAAAACCGAATTCGCGAACCGTTTCCGCCGCCACGAGGACGAGCTGAAATGGCTGTACTGCGAGCTGTATCACAACGATATGAAAGCGTACGGCTATTTCACGGACATGCTCTATCGTCTGTGGGAAGAGCGGCCGGAAAAGCTGAAGCAGATAGACCGGACGCGGGAGGAGAACCCGGACTGGTACAAAGGCCACGAGCTGGTGGGCATGCTCATGTATGTGAACGCCTTCGCGGGCACCCTGAAGGGCGTCAAAAAGAAGCTGGATTACATCGCGGACTGCGGCGTCAATTACCTGCACCTGATGCCCCTCCTGGAGAGCCCGAAGGGCCGCAGCGACGGCGGGTACGCGGTCAGCAATTTCCGCAAGGTGCAGCCGGAGCTGGGCACCATGGAAGACCTGGCGGACCTGGCGGACGCCTGCCATGATAAGGGCATCGCGGTCTGTCTGGACTTCGTCATGAACCACACCAGCGAGGACCATGAATGGGCGCGCCGCGCCAAGGCGGGGGAGAAGGAGTACCAGAACCGGTATTTCTTCTATGACGACTGGACCATCCCCAACGCTTTCGAGCAGACCGTGCCCCAGGTATTCCCGACCACCGCGCCGGGCAATTTCACCTGGTGCGAAGAGGTCCAAAAAGTGGTCATGACCACCTTCTATCCCTACCAGTGGGACCTGAATTACGCCAACCCGGTCGTGTTCAACGATATGACGGACGACATGCTCAACCTGTGCAACCACGGCGTGGACATCGTCCGCCTGGACGCGACGCCCTATATCTGGAAAGCCCTGGGTACGACCTGCCGTAACCTGCTGCAGGTGCACACCCTGGTGCGCATGATACGCATGGTGTGCGAGATCGTGTGCCCCGGCACGCTGCTGCTGGGCGAAGTGGTCATGGAGCCCAGCAAGGTCGTGCCCTATTTCGGCACGGTGGAAAAGCCGGAGTGCCACATGCTGTACAACGTGACCACCATGGCCACCGTCTGGCATACCGTAGCGACCCGCGACGTGCGGCTGCTCGAACACCAGCTGCGCCAGGTGTTTGCCCTCCCCAGCGTTTATACGTTCCTTAATTACCTGCGCTGCCACGATGATATCGGCTGGGGCCTGGATTACGGCTTTCTCAGCCAGTTCGGGCAGCAGGAAGTGCCGCACAAGAAATACCTGAACGACTACCTGACTGGCAAATGGCCCGGCAGTCCCGCCCGCGGCGAGCTGTACAACGATGATCCGCGGCTCGGCGATGCCCGGCTCTGCGGCACGACGGCTTCCCTCTGCGGTGTGGAAACGGCACGAGCGAACGGCGACCAGCAGGCGATGGACCGGGCCCTGCGGCTGGATGAAATGCTGCACGCGTTCATCTTCACGCTGAGCGGCGTGCCGGTATTGTACAGCGGCGACGAGATCGCACAGGAAAACGACAACGCCTACCACGACGATCCGCTGAAGCGGGAGGACAGCCGCTACCTGCACCGCGGCGACATGGACTGGAAGAAAGCCGCCCTGCGCAGGCGCAAGACGCTGCCGGAGGGCAGGATCTTCAATGCCATCCGGCGGATCGAAGCCCTGCATGCCGAACATCCTGTGTTCGATACCAAAGCGGATACCTGGCTGTTGGACACGGGCAGTGACCAGGTGCTGGGCATCGGGCGCTATTACAAGGGCGAACAGCTGCTGGCGCTGTTCAATTTTGCCGATCAGGATCGCACCGCCTGGATCATGGATACGAAGAGCTATACCGACCTGATCGACGGCAAGGAAGGCGACGCCGGCGCGGTCAAAGTCCCCGCGGGCGGATTCCGCTGGCTGCTGCATACGTTTGAAGAGAACGCGCAATGAGCCGTAAACTGATCTTCCTGGATATCGACGGTACCCTGACCCCCGCCGGCAGCAACGTACCGCCGGCCAGTGCCATGGACGCGATCCGCAAGGCGCAGGCGAACGGGCACTGGGTCTTCCTCTGCACGGGCCGCAACCCCGCCATGCTGGCCCCGGTGCTGGCCCTCGGCTTTGAGGGCGCCGTGGCCAACGCGGGCGGCTATGTCTTCGCGGGCGATAAGGTACTCTTCGACTGCCCCATGGCGCCGGAAGACTTTGAGACCGGCATGCGCCTGCTCAGGGAGAACGGTGTGTTCCGCACCATCGAGGCGAAGGACGCCACCTGGGGTGACGAGGATCTCGGCGATTTCCTGGCCCGGGCCGGCGAAGGGAACAGCGAGCTGGTGCGCTGGCGCAAGGCGCTGGCGGAGCAGCTCAACATCCGCCCCATGAGCGAGTATGACGGGCGGCCCGTCTACAAGATCGTCTTCATGTGCAAGACCGCGGACCAGCTGGCGCCTGCGCGTCAGGCGCTGGAAAAGGATTATAACTTCGTGATGCAGGAAGTGAAGGCACACCAGTGCCTGAACGGCGAACTCATCAACCGGAAGTTCGATAAAGGCCGGGGTGTCAGGATCGTGGCGGACGCCTTCGGCATGGGGATTGAGGATACCATCGGGTTCGGCGACAGCATGAACGACCTGGAAATGATCGAGACGGTAGGTTATTCCGTCTGCATGGCCAACGGCAGCCCCGCCCTGAAGGAAAAGAGCGACCTGGTCTGCCCCGCGGTGGAGGAAGACGGTCTGGCCTGGGCGTTTGAAAAGCTGGGCCTGATATGACGGGTAATAACGATGAAAATGTCTGAATTGACGCCGGAAGTTGTGCAGCGGCTGACCCCGGAACAGAAGTGGGAGATCTGCTGCTCCGGCATCCGGGACGAGGGAGAATCCGCGGAAACAGCGCTGCTGCTGGGCAGCAGGCCCGACCGGGCGGTGGAGCGCGCGCTGGCGGCCGCGGAACTGTACCGGCAGGGCCGCGTCAGGACCATCATTCCCACCGGCGGCCCGAAGTGGGAGTACCGGGGCGAACTGCTCTCCGAAGCGGAGATCATGTCGCTCGTCCTCCGGAAAAACGGCGTGCCGGACGAGGCGATCGTGCCGGAAAACGAGGCGCGGACGACCGCGGAGAACATGATCTGCGGTACGCTGCAGATGCTCCGGCATTATCACCGGATCCCGGACAGCGTGATCATCGTGACCTCCGTGACGCATATGAAGCGCAGCATGGCGCTGGCGAAAGCGCTGCTGCCCCGGAAAATCAGGGCCTCCATGTACCCTTCGTATCCGGCCATGGATCGGGATGAATGGCTCAGGCTGGAGGACAGCCGGACCCACCTGGACGACAGCATCCGGTATCACCGGGAGCTGATCGAAAACGGGGACACCGAAGACTTCGAGGTGGAATTACAGTGACCGCCGCACCGGCGCGCGTTGACACGAAAACTGAAAGACGGTATAATTGAACCATCATCAATACGGGAGGAAAAGCATGAATCAGGTATTAAGGAAACATGCGGATCAGATCATCAGTGAAGCGATTGCTGCCGTGCAGCCCGACGCCGCGGTAGAACGCGCACTGAAAAACATGGATTTCCCCGGCAGGGTGCTGCTGGTGGCCGCTGGCAAAGCTGCCTGGCAGATGGCGAAAGCGGCTTCTGACTGCCTGGGCAGCCGCATCGAGAACGGCGTCGTGGTCACGAAGTACGACCACGTCAAAGGGCCCATCGCCAACTTCGCGTGTTTTGAGGCGGGACATCCCGTGCCGGACGAAAACTCCTTCAAGGGGACGCAGGCGGCGCTGGACCTCGTATCCGGCCTGACCGAGAAGGATACGGTGCTCTTCCTCCTCTCCGGCGGCGGCAGCGCCTTGTTTGAAAAGCCGCTGGTTGCGCCCGAGGAACTGCAGGACGTCACCGGCCAGCTGCTGGCCTGCGGCGCGGACATCGTGGAGATCAACACCATCCGCAAGCGCCTGAGCCAGGTCAAGGGCGGGCGTTTCGCGCAGCTGTGCTGGCCCGCGCACGTGGAAGCCGTGGTGCTTTCCGATATCCTGGGCGACCCCCTGGATATGATCGCCTCCGGCCCGGCCTGCCCCGATACCGCTACGGCCGAGGACGCCTGGCGCATCCAGAAGAAGTATAACCTCAAAATGTCGGAAGCGGCGATGAAGCTCCTGGACGTGGAAACGCCCAAGTCCCTGGACAACGTGCATACCCAGATCAACGGCAGCGTGCGTGAGCTGTGCGCTGCTGCGGGCAAGACCTGCCTGGCGCTGGGCTATGACCCGATCCTGCTGACCGACCAGCTGTGCTGCCAGGCGCGCGAGGCCGGGAGCTTCCTCGCGTCCATCCTGAAGACCCACGCATCCGACGGCAAGCCGCTCGCCTTCATCGCCGGCGGCGAGACCGTGGTGAAGCTGACGGGCCACGGCCTGGGCGGCCGCAACCAGGAGATCGCTCTGGCTGCTGCCGCGGACATCAGCGGCATGAAAAATGCTGCCGTATTCTCCGTGGGCAGCGACGGCACCGACGGCCCCACCGACGCGGCCGGCGGCTATGTGGACGGCGATACCTGTGCGGAACTGAAGGCGCAGGGCATCAGTATCGACGCCGTGCTGCAGGACAACGACGCCTACCACGCGCTGGAAAAGACGGGCGGCCTGATCATGACCGGCCCGACCGGCACCAACGTCAACGACGTGGCGGTGGCGCTGCTCAAATAATTCTAAATAAAATCAATGAAACCGCTGATATTTTCAGCGGTTTTTTTGTTTGCCGGCGCGCATGAGAATGGCGTCCTGGCGGGCTGTTGATATGAAAAGAGAGAGGACAAGGTTGCCCTCTCTCGGTTTTATTGGTTGAGCATATCCAGGACCCATTGAGGCGCTAACTGCGGCAATTCGCCGCCCGTCGCCTTCGCTTTGCGATAGGCGGCTATGCTTTCACGCCGCTTTTGCTCATATGCCTGCTTCTTTTCGGCTTCTTCCAGCACAGGTTCTATATACTCCTTGGGTATCACGCATACACCGTCGCTGTCTCCCATGACCAGATCACCGGGAGCAACCCGGACGCCGCCGCACTCAATGATGGTATTGATGTTGCCTTCTTCTTTTTTGATGGGGCCGCGCGGCATGAATCCCCTGCTATATACCGGGAATCCCAGTTCGATGTTGCCATCCCGGTCGCGGGTGTATCCGTCGATGACCATTCCGGCAAAACCCGCGGCCTGGCATGCTCCCATGATCAGGTCGCCGAAGTAGGCGCGTCCGTCATAGCCCTTTCCGTCAATGACCATGACATAGCCATCATCTTTTACGCTGTAGCTGGCTACGTGAATCGGGAAATTATCTCCATTGGCGGTTTCTACCGTCATGGCGGTACCGATGACGGTCATACCCTGTGCTACTGGATTAATTGCAGCACACATACAGCCGTCATTCCGGATAGGCAGCTTGGCTGCCTTGACGCCGTCAAGAAGCAGGGCAACGCCAAGTTTTCCGGCGCGCTCAATGATTTCTGCGGGCAGCAGAGGCGCACAGGGATTGATCATATTCATTCCCCCTTATGATTTGACCGCAGCGGTCTTGTTCTTGCGGGCATTGCTCACCAGGCGCCATATCATGGAAGCAATACCGATAACGATGAATACAGCGCTGATCGGGCGCCTGAAGAAAACAGACATGTCTCCGGCATAAGTCGCCATCGCGCGGCGGAAATAGGTTTCGAAGTAGTTTTCAAGCACAAAGCCCAGCATAAAAGGGGCTGCGGGTATCTTCAGCTTGCGGAACAGGAAACCGATCGCGCCGAACAGAAGGATCGCATATACATCAAAGATGCGGCTGTTATTGGTGAACGCGCCGACTACACACAGGCAGGCGACGATGGAAAGCAGGACGTTTTTGGGCAGCCCCAGCATTTTTACGAAGAATTTGGTCGCACCAAGCTGTAGCACAAAGATCAGGATACTGGCGACAAACAGTGCAGCGATCATTGCGTTGATCAGGTCACCGTTGTTCTGGAACATCAGAGGTCCGGGAACAACGCCGTGGATCATCAGGCCGCCCAGCAGGATCGCCGTACAGGCGTCACCGGGAATACCAAGCGAAATCAGTGGAATCAGCGTGCCTCCGCAGCAGGCGTTATTGGATGCCTCGGAAGCGATTATGCCTTCCATGCAGCCTGTGCCATAGCGTTCCGGATGCCGGGAGGCCGATTTGCAGGTGACATAGGCGATGATGTTTGCGGAAGATGCGCCGATGCCGGGTAGAATGCCAATGCCAAGGCCGACTACACAGGCAATCAGGGTTGTCGGCAGAGTCTGAACGAATTCTTTGGCCGTGAACCCCAAGCCCTTGATTCGGCCCGCCAGCGTTGCCTCTTTCTGGTTCCCCTTCCTTGCGTCCACCGCGCCGGAAATAACTTCTGTGATGGCAAAAAAGCCGATCATCATGGAAATCAGGGCAAATCCGCTGTTCAGATTCGGGTTGCCGAAGGTAAACCGTTTTACATTATCCATAGGCGCTACGCCGACCATTGCGAACAGAAGGCCAGCACAGCCGGAAATCAGCGCCTTCAGCATATCGCCGTCGGAAAGACTGGAAATAAGCGTCAGGGCAAAAAAGATAACCGCCGCGTATTCACAGGGCCCGAACTTACGTGCGAAGGATGCAATCTGCGGAGCAATGAACGCCATACAGGCAACACCGAAAAGATTGCCGACCATCGAATAAGTGATGCCGATTCCCAAGGCGCGGTGAGGCTGCCCGTTTTCAGCCATTTTACCGCCGTCCCAGATGGTGGCAACAGACCCTGGTGTACCGGGAATGCGCAGCAGTACCGCCGCGATAAGACCGCCGGACACACCGCCGAAATACAGCGCCAGCAACATGGAAATGCTGTCCACGCTGGTCATGGAATAAGTGAAAGGCAGGCATAACGCTACCGCCATAGTGCCGCTGAGACCCGGAATTGCGCCGAATATGATGCCGATAACAACACCGATCAGGATCAGCGCCAGTGTTCCGGGATTAAAGATAGCTAGAAAACCGGACATAAGATTGCTCCTTTCAGGATATTGTTACAGGCTCAGGATTCCTTTGGGCAGCGGCATGCTGAATGCCTTGGTGAACAGGAAATAGATCGCCAGGGTTGTAATCACTGCAATCAGTACCCAGATGCCTGCCTGTTTCAGGCTCGGCTTTCTGACCGGACTCATGATCCACATCTGTGCAACAAGGAAGATGAAAGTACTGATGATAAAGCCAACGGGTTTGAAGATGAGTACATATACAATGATATTGGCAAAGCTTAGCAGTGTGGGTATCCATTCCTTGCCGCCGTCTTTTTCTTCTTTCGGAGCCTGACTGGTTTCCCTGCGCAGCTTGAGGAACGTGCTGATGAACAGCAATATGCCCAGACCAATCATAATACCGGCTATCAACTGAGGCAGGAAGGCCGAGCCGATGTCGCCGCCCTTGCGTTTGACAACGATACTGCCGCTCATGATATACACAAATATACCAAAGGCAATGGCAATACCAGCAGATATAAAATCATTTCTCATCTGCTTTTTCATAAAGTTCTTTCCTTTCTGAAAAAACTGCGGGCAAACCATGGTCCGCCCGCAGAAGATGGGATTTTAGGATCAGAAGTCCAGGCCTTCACACTTCTCGGCTACGCTGTTCAGGATCGCATAAGCTTCCTCGCCGCGGGCAAAGAACGGGATCTGGGAATAGGTGTTGAGCAGGAGGTTTTTGTATTCTTCGGATTCGTAGATCTGCTGGCATGCGTCGGCGAAAGTTTCCACAATTTCATCGGGAGTGTCGCCGGGGAAGGCGAAGAAGTAATAGGTGGGCAGCGCCACGTCATAGCCCTGCTCGATGCAGGTAGGAACATCCGGGAAACAGCTGTTGCGCTCATACTCGGTCAGGCCCAGCGGGATGAAGTCACCGCTCTGGACATAGGGCCAGGCAGTCAGGATCGGGATGACGGAAGCAGCGATGTCGCCGCTCAGTACACCAGCTACCTTGTTGGTCGCACTGCCGTAGTCGACCACGTTCAGGTTCGCACCTTTCTGGTTCAGCATTTCACCGATCGCTGAACCGGAAGCGCCGGTGGAACCGCCGAAAGCAAGGGGTTTTTCATTGGAGATCTTGACCAGGTCTTCAAGTGTATTGATACCGGAATCTTTGGCGCTGATAATCAGCCAGCCGCTGCTGCCGCCGGCAACACAGGCCAGTTTGAACGCCTCGATGCCGTAGTCCGTCATGCCGGAAAGTCCATTCAGCACGAAAGATGTCTGGGTGAACAGAACAGTATAGCCGTTCGCAGGAGCGTTCTTCACTTCTTCGGAAGCGATAGCGCCGTTGCTTCCGGTTACGTTGTTGGCGATGACAGGAACGCCCAGAATAGCGCTCAGGCGGTCAACATAAGCACGGGCATTGTAGTCGGTATCGCCGCCGGCGGCAAACGCTACGTCTACGACGATGGTGTCAGTAGGCTTCCAGGCATCGGCAAAAGCAGTAACACCGACGAGCAGCATGCTGAGAACCAGCAGGATGGAAACGAGCTTTTTCATAGGGGGGTCCTCCTTTTTATTTTCAGTCGCAGTTTTACGACTGTGAATCAATGGAATTCCGTATCGACAACGGGAAAGAAATTGGCGAAACTTTCCGCATACTGGATATCCGCATTGCCGGAGAGTCTGCGTGCATGGTTGCCGCGCAGGGCCGCGCGGTCGGTATAGTACTTGATCAAATGTTTTTGTGCCTGGAAACACTGCATCGCAGCGATCTTCTGGTCATAAACGTCCGTGATGTCAATGAAACTGCCGGGGATGAAACCACTCAGTTCGGTCTGGTGCGGCTCAAAACCATAAAGCCGCATCTGTTTTGTAGCAGGATATTCTTCCGTCCGCACACCGCTGGAATTGCTCATAATACTGACTTGCCAGACAAAGTCATGCACATGGTTATGATCCGGGTTTAATACGTCGTGTTTGTCGTGCGTGAGGATGATATCCGGCCGGAAAGAACGGATAATGCCAAGCAGGCGCTCCTGCTCCTCAAAGCCCAGGTTCATCGGGTAATCCTGCAGGCCCCAATACTCAATATCCGTAACGCCCAGCAGGGATGCTGCCTTTTTACTTTCGCCGGTGCGGATCTCCGCTACCTTTTCGGCGGTCTGCCCGGGCTGTTTCCACAGGTCGTTGCTTTCTCCCCGCACACCCACACTCAGGCAGATCACCTTGACATCAGCGCCGTGCTTGAGGTAATGAGCGATCGTGCCGCCGCTTCGCCAGACATAATCCGCGGCGTGAGCACTTACAACTAACAACTTTTTCCCTTCGATCATTTGATTGCTCCTCTCTTTTGATAAACATAATTGATGAACAATCTTGCTTTTCAATCGCATTATACTCGACTCATAAATGTTTGTCAATACTAAAAAACAAAAAAATAACTTTTTTGATGAACAATTTTGTTGCAAATAATATAAATGCGAGTATAATATTGCTGAAGCAACTTACAAGGAGAGGGTAGTCATGTCGGAAGAACGACCTGTGGACCGTGTATATCGCACACTGAAAGAACAAATCACCAGCCGCACGCTTTCTCCCAACGAAAGTCTGATTGAGCAGCAGATTGCCCAGGAATGCGGCGTCAGCCGTGCTACGGTAAAAAAGGCTATTTTGATGCTTGAGCAGGATGGTCTTGTAGTGGTTGAAGCGAATAAAAGCGCGAGAGTACGTGCTTTTTCAAAGGCAGAAGTTCATGATTTTCTGGAGTTCCGGCAGGAACTGGAAGGCTATATTGCCCGGATGGCAACCCCGTATTTTACAGAGCAGGATATAGCTGATCTGGAAAGAATCATCGAGGAAATGCGGGTTTTCAAAGAAGCCGGCCAGCTGATGGAATACTCGAAAAACAATCAGGTGTTTCATAACAAGATTATGGAAAAGTGTCCAAACCGCCTGGCGGTTGAGATCACCCAAACGCTCAAAACGCGGATGCGCAAGTACAACACCCGTACCATTCTGGTTCCCGGCCGGGCGGATCATTCCTTTGCGGAGCACAACGCCATTCTCGAAGCCATTCGCAACCATTCTCCCGAAGATGCTGAGAAGGCGATGCGATATCACATTGCACAGGTTCAGAAAGAGTTCGAAGACAATTTTGAATTGTTTATGTAATTCTCCAAAGCCGGCACATTGAACGGATTGTTAAAAACGATTTCGAACTCGGAAGAGCTTACAGTGAATAAAGCGAAGGGCAGCGCCGTGGATATGCGAAAAACACTGATGCGGTTGAAAAAGGCAGCCGCACATTCATATTGCGCATACAAATATCAGCGCGGTTTCCGTAAATCCGGACGAGAAAAACTTCTGAGCGGACGCACGAAAAAATCTGCCTTCGTGTTTTATTCCCGGCACGTCCCGTTCTTGCGGGAAAGCGCAAATTGTGCTATGCTATCGGTGTTCGGCGCGGAGGCGCCTAAAATTGCGTTAATCTCTGAGAGGTCAGATCATGGATAAAAAGAACTGGTGGGTCATTCTGGGACTGCTGGCGGTGATCGCGATCGTGGCGGCGATCGGGTTCCTGATGCCCAGGCCGGACAGGACGCCGGTCATCACCGTGACAGATCCCGGCGGCGTGGTGACGACCGTCGCGCCGGATGAAGAGCTCCGGGTCGAACCGCAGCCGACGGACAGCGCTGCGGAAACCGCGCCGGAAGCGACCGCCGCACCGGAGCAGACTGCAGAGGCTGAACAGACCCGGGAGCCCGGGGAATCCGAAGAAACATCGAAGACGCCCCGCGGGTGGCTGCTGATTTCCGTGGACAACAAGACCTACGCGCCTTATCCCCTGACCAAGACCGGCGATTATACCGTCAACCAGAAGAAAAAGAACGCGAAAAATGTGATCCATGTAACGGAAGACAGCATCGAGATGGCCTTTTCCACCTGCGACAACCAGCTTTGCGTTTCGGAAGGCGTCGTGACGCTGGAGAACAAGGCGGACCGCATCCTCGGCAACTATATCGTGTGCCTTCCCAACGGGGTGACCCTGGAACTGCTGAACCAGGCTGAATACCTGGCGCTGATGAGCGCGCAGCAGTAACGGAGGCTGGCAGTGCTATGAAGAGGACGAACACCAACCTCGGCTACCGGGTCGCCTTGGGCGGCCTGCTGGTCGCCATGATGCTGATACTGGGATATATCGAAACGCTCCTGCAGGGGCTGGTGCCGACGCCGGTGCCCGGCATCAAGCTGGGCATCAGCAACGGGGTGCTGCTGTTCGCGCTGTACCTGATGGACATCCAGTCGGCCCTGATCCTGATGGTGCTGAAGGTCGCGCTGTCCGGGCTGCTGTTCGGCAACCCGATGACCATGCTGTTCGCCTTCTGCGGCGGCGTCCTGAGCCTCACGGGCATGATCCCGCTGAGCCGCGTGAAGGGACTCAACATCATCACTGTCAGCATGGTCGGTGCCGTGCTGCACAACGTGGGCCAGATTCTCGCGGCGATGTTCGTCATGAGCGAGGTTTCCCCGGTCATCCTGATGCGCTATTTAGCCATCCTGATGGTGGCCGCGCTGATCACCGGCGCCGCGACGGGCATCCTCGCGCGGGAGGTCATCAACCGTCTGGGGCACATGGTCAAAAAGAAAATGGGGAATTAATTTCATTAACGGACGAAACGAACGGATGACCCGGAACGACGTTTTCAAAGGAGCAGGCGTGAGTAAGAAAAAGCTTTTTCTGGCGGTCCTGTCCGTCCTCTGCGCTGTGCTGACGGTGCTGATGATCGCAGCGGCGGTCGGCATTTACCGGGAAGGCGCGGCGATCAGGGCCGAACAGCCCCTGAGCTGGATCTACAGCCGTGAAAAGGCGGCGTCGGGGCTTGCCCCGCTCCTGCCTCTTTTCGTGGTCATCCTGGTGCTGACGGCAGCCGGGCTGGTCCTGGGGATCCGCGATGACGGGAAAAGACCGGCGAAGTCACAAACCATGACGGACGTAAAAGCCAAAAACCGGGAGCCGGGCGCCAAGGACCGGGTGCTGCGGCTTTCTCTGCTTGTGCTGGCGGTGCTGCTGATCGTCGCGGGTGTGCTCAACGGCAGCGCGCTGGACGTTCTGGGCAAAGCGATCAAAATCTGTACGGAGTGTGTCGGCCTTGGATAATCGGAAAACGAACCGGCTTCAGGCGCTTCGCCCGTCGACCAGGAGGCTGGTCCAGCTTTACAGCGCGCTGCTGCACAACGCGCACCTGAAGGGCTTTATCGACGGGGAGATCTACCAGGGAAAAGCGAAATACGCCTGTGTTCCCGGATTAAACTGCTATTCCTGCCCCGGCGCGGCAGGCGCCTGCCCCCTGGGCGCGCTCCAGAACGCGCTGGCTTCGACGGGCCATCGTGCAGGGTGGTACATGCTGGGTATCCTCCTGCTCTTCGGGGTGATGCTCGGGCGCACGATCTGCGGCTGGATCTGCCCATTCGGGCTGATCCAGGAGCTGCTGAACAGGATCCCGACCTTCAAGCTCAGGAAAAGCCGCGTGACGAGGGCCCTGTCCTGGCTGAAATACGCGGTGCTCGCGGTGTTCGTCTTAGCGATCCCGCTGTGGTACGGTCTGCAGCACGACCTGCCCCTCCCAGCTTTCTGCAAATATATCTGTCCTGCCGGGACCTTTGAAGGCGCGGTGGGGCTGCTCTCGAACCCGAACAACGACGGGCTGTTCGGCATGCTCGGCGCGCTTTTTACCAACAAGCTCGTCATCATGCTGGTGATCGGCCTCGCCTGTATCTTCTGTTATCGCGCCTTCTGCCGCTTCCTCTGCCCGCTCGGCGCGATCTACGGGCTATTCAACCGCTTCTGCCTGGTCGGCGTGCGGGTGGACGCCGGGCGCTGCAACGGCTGCGGCGCCTGTGTGCGTCATTGCGGCATGGATGTGCGGCACGTGGGCGATCACGAATGCATCCACTGCGCCAAATGTATGGACGTCTGCGCGCAGAAGGCCATCAGCCTGAAGGCCGGGCGCCTGACGCTGAAAGCCCCCGCCGGCGCTGAAGCACCGGAAATCCAGAAAAAACGGAAAAAGGCCGGACGCGTTGCTTGGGGCGCCGCGCTGGCGGTGCTGTGCTTTGCGCTAGCCTGGTTCAACTTCCTCGATCCTGCGGTCCGTGCGGAGAAGGGAACGGGCGCGGCGCTCCCTGCTGAACAGAGCGCGGAGGAGATACCGGTCGGATACGAGCCCGGGATGCGCCTCAAGGACTTCTCGATTGCCTGTCTCGACGGCAGTGAGTTCCGCTTGGCGGACACGCGGGGCAAAGTCGTTTTTATCAATCTCTGGGCGACCTACTGTACGCCATGCATAAAGGAACTGCCGTACTTCGACGCCCTGTACAGGGAGCACGAAGGCGACATCGCGATGCTGGCGGTGCATCCTTCCATGGTGCTCGACGACCCGGCGGCTTTCCTGGCCGACAAGGGTTATGCCTTTCCCTTCGCGGTCGACACGGAGGACGATGCGGTCTGGGGAATTGTCAAAGGTACGTCGACCCTGCCGCAGACCATCGTGCTCGACCGGAACGGTGTGGTGACCTACAACCAGATCAAATCTGTCACGCCAGAGATGCTCGATGCGCTTTATGCGCAAGCTGCAGAATAATCCGTACCGTTCGCTTGGGCGACACAGTGACGGCTCGTCGCGGTCGTCTTCGTGAAGAAGGGCGTCTTTCCTGAATAGTTATCGATACTTTAGGTTTTTCCGGGCGTGTTTATAACGAAAAAAGGGGATGCTGCAGAATAAAATCTACAGCATCCCTACTCTTTACAGGTGTTTTGTCGATCAAATGGAGTATCCATTTGATCGAAGGGGTTGTGCAATAACCCCCTTTATTTTTCTCGAATGGAATCAGCGTAGAAGGCGTTCATTTCTTCTTCCGTGGGGAAGGTGGCCAGGTACATCTGGTTGCCCATGGCGCCGGACAGGGCGTCCGGGATGCGCTCGACCATGCGCAGCTTGTCGGAATATTTCCAGCAGAGCTCTTCGTGGGAGAGGGCGAACGGCTTGCCGTCGCGGCGGCCGGCAAAGGCGCAGAAGTAATGCTCGCCCAGGGGCTTGGTGGACCGGTCGAAGGCGATCATGTCCGCCCAGATCTTGTAGACGTCCGTGGAATTGGCGAAGTTCATCATGTCCGGGGAATAGCCGCCGCTCGGGCGCATGTTGACCTCGAGGGCCACCACCTGCCCGGCCTTGCCGATGTGCTGGTCGCAGGTCAGGCGGAAGAACTCGAAGTGCACGAAACGGCTGTGCACGCCGAAGCTCTTGGCCGTTGCGCGGCCCGCGGCGCGGACGTCCGGCGCGAGATCCCTGACGATATAGTACAGGGAGTTGTCGTTGTTGTTGACGATATCCATGATGGAGTTCGGCGTGACGTTGCCAGTCTCGAACAGCGGATTGCCGTTGCTGTCGATGATCGCGTCGTAGCTCGTGACCACCGCGGAGATGAACTCCTCCATGATGTAATCGACGCCGGGGTGCTTTTCGCCCAGGAACCAGCGCAGCTCGTCTTCGTTGTCGAGCTTGTGCGTATCCGAGGCGCCGACGCCGTCGTCAGGCTTGACGATGACCGGCCAGCCGACCTCTTTAATGAAGGCCATGCAGCCGTCGAAATCGTCCACGATGTGCCAGCGTGCGGTGGGGATGCCGACTTTCTGGTAGTATTCCTTCATGCCGCTCTTGTAGCGGATGCGGTGCAGGTCGCTCTCCTGCCAGCCGCTGGTGATATGGAAGTCCGTACGCAGCATCGCGTCGTGGGTGAGCCAGTACTCGTTGTTGCTCTCCAGCCAGTCAATGCGCCCGTACTTGCTGATGAAGAACGCCACGGCGCGGTAAACTTCGTCATAGTTCTCCAGCGACCCGACCTTGTAATACTCGTCCAGGCTGCCGCGCAGTTCCGGCATCAGATCGTTATAGGGGCAGTCCCCGATGCCCAGCACGCGCAGGCCGTTGTTCTTCAGTTCACGGCAGAACATCCAGTAGTTGGTGGGGAAATTGGGGGAGATGAAGATGAAGTTTTTCATACTGGGCCTCCTCAGCAAATAATGTTGTTTTGCACCATGGAACTGATACGAAAGTGCAAAATTTGCACTTTGTGTTTTTAAGGTGCAATTCTTGCACCACGGCTCATCGGAAATGTTGAGAGTGGGGAATAGAACTGTCAGAAGTCAGTAAGGAGGAAGGAGAAAGCAGGGAGTTAATATTTTCATAAGCAGAAGTACTTCCTGATTCCTGACTCCTGCTTCTTTACTAATCCAACAGGTGTGGCACGTGGTATTCCACCTGCCTGTACCACCAGTCCCAGTCGTGCGCGACGTCGTGGCCCCAGATGTCGACCCACACGTCGATGCCCTTCTCGCGGAAGATGTCGCGCAGGCGGAAGGTGGTGTCCTTCTCCTCCCAGGGGCCCTGGCCGACCACGATGATGCCGCGGTGGCGGCTGTATTCCTGCGCGAAGGGATGGTCGGCGGGCATGTTGGCCAGGTAGTCCACCGGGCTGTTCAGGTAGACGAGCTCGTCCGAGTAATTGCCGAATCCGTAGCTGGCAGTATAGATGCCGCTCAGGGCGAGCAGGCCGTCGAAAAGGTCCGGACGGCGGAAGAAGCAGTTGGCGGCGTGCGTCGCGCCGAGCGAGCAGCCGAAGGCGATCACGCCGGGATAGCCCGTCCAGCCGTTGCGCGCGTTGACCATGTCGCGGGCGAAGGGCACGACCTCGTTGAAAATATAGGACATCCACTGCTCGTGCCGGCGGATGCGCCAGTAGGGGTCGTAATCGGCGCTCCAGGTCTCGCGGTCCATCGTGTCGATGGAGAAGACCATCACTCTCCCCGCGTCGATCCAGGGCCGCCACACGTCCGTCATGTGGAAGTTCTCAAAGTCGAAGAAGCGCCCGTCCTGGCAGGGGATGAAAAGCACCGGCCGTCCGGCGTGGCCGTAGACCTTCATCTCCATGTCGCGGTTCAGGGAAGGGCTGTATTGCTTGAAATACTGTGTTTCCATAGGCAGGACCTCTCAATATAGCAGAGTCGGCAGGAAGATGGGGATCTGGCGCTCCCAGCTGGCCTCGCAGTGCTCGCCGCCGGGAACGACGCGCGTGGTCACGTACGCGCCTTTGCGGTCCAAGGCGTCCGCACAGCGGCAGAAATAGCCGCGCATGTACTCCTGGCCTTTAAGCTCTTCTGAACCGTAATCCATGTACACGACCGTATCCGGGCCGATGTGCGCCTTGCGGATGGTCTCGGCCATCCGGCAGTCCGACGCCCAGACGGAGGGGGAGAGCGCCGCCGCGCGGGAAAAGACGTGGTTGTATTCGCTGACGGCGAAGAGGCTCATCAGCCCGCCCATCGAGGAGCCGGCGATCCAGGTGGTTTCCCGCTCCGGCAGGGTGGGGTAGCGCTCGTCGATCATCGGCTTCAGCGTCTCGACCATCCAGCGCATGTAGCGCCGTCCGTAGCCGGTGATGTGCCCGAAGCGCTCGTCGTCGAAGGTGTAGGGGGAATACTCGTTCAGCCGCCCGTGCGGGGGACGGTGGTTGCAGTCCACCGCGACCACGATCAGGCCGGTGCGCGTCCTGTCCAGGTATTTGCCCATGCCCCAACTCTTGCCGTAGGTGGCGTCCTCATCGAAAAAAACGTTGTGCCCGTCGAACATGTACAGGACGGGGTGGCGGCTTTCGCGGTTCTTTTTCGTCTGTGTGGGCAGATAAACGTAAACTTTTCTCGGCTTCCGGCCGGTTACCGGCCAGACCGGGGTTTTCCATGTCTCGATCAAACCCGGACCTCCTGTGCGCGGCGGAATTCCGTGCCGCGGAACGGGATAAGTATATTACATTGAAGAAAGGATGTCAAAGCAATTCGGTATTCGTATTGTATAAAAAACCGGCTGCCGGGCCGGTCACAGCGCCTAAAGGGCTTGACACCGGTCCGTCAAATCAGTACTATAACTGTAGTGCTGTTTCCCGCGGGACGCTGCACGCATGACGGATAAAACTCTTTGGAACATATATGACGAAAGTGGGAGAATATGTGCGGAAATAGATTATCCATGACAGCGCTGCTGCTGGCAGTGCTGATTCTGCTGACAGGCTGCGCCGGCACGCAGCCCGCGACGGCGCCGGAGAAGCAGGCCGGCGAATCCGCATCTGTGACGAAAGCGCCTGTGGAACAGGGGCTGGTGCGGCTTGCCCTGTCCGAGCCGATCAGCACCATGGATGTGCATAAGAACACGGCGGACTACATGCTCCCGCTCAATATTTATGAGCGCCTGTTTGATATCCGGGTCAATGAAGACGGCTCTACGAGACTGGAAAACGGACTCGCGGATGACTGGTCCGTCTCCGAAGACGGCCTGACCTATCACTTTACCCTGCGCGGCGACGCTTTCTTTTCTGACGGCACGCCGGTGAAGGCGTCGGACGTGGCGTTCACCTTTACGCGCATGCTGGCGCTGCCCGACAGCCGGCAGACGGACTTCGCGGACATGATCCGCGGCGCTGCCGCGGTGATGGCGGGGGAGACGGACACGCTGGAAGGCGTCCGGGTCCTGGACGACAGAAGTCTGGAAATCACGCTGTCCGAGCCCTTTGCGGGCTACCTGTACCAGCTGGCGACACCGTCCTGCAGCATCCTGAGCGAGAAATGCGTCACGGAGGCGGGAAATGATTTCGGCCATACGGCTGAGCACACGATTGGCTCCGGGCCGTACCGGCTGACAGAATACACGAATAACCGGATCACGCTGGAGAAGAATCCGTATTACCACTGCCGCGAAGGCGAAGAACTGACCGTCAGCCGTGCGGAATATCAGGTGCTTGCCCCTGCCCTGATCGACCGTATGTTCCGCGACGGCGATCTGGACCTGATGGATCTGAGCCGTGTGAATCCGGAAGTGGTGAAGGAAGTCTACAAGACGCCCGAGTGGGCGGCCCGCACGATCGCCTACAGCCGCGTGGAGGTCCAGTACCTGATGCTGAACGTGGAAACGCCGCCCCTCAACGACGTGCGCGTCCGCAAAGCGGTGCAGATGGCCATCAACCGGCAGAAGATCCTGGACGAGCTGTACAACGGGGACGGGAAACTGCTGGACGGTATCTACCCGAGGGGCCTGATCGGATTCACCGAGGAAAACCAAGGCTGGCTGAAATACGACCCGGAAGAAGCCGCAAGGCTGATCAGCGAGGTGCCGGGGGTCAAGGACGTTCGTCTGGAGCTGGCCGCGAATTCGGAGAGCGAGATCCGGACTTTGCGCATGCTGGAAATGATCCGGCAGGATCTGAGCGCGGTGGGGCTGAACGTCTCGATGGTGGGCTATGACGACGAAAGCCGCATGTACCTGCGCAGGGCAGGCAGGCTGATGGCCTACACCGGCGAATGGAGCGCGGATTTCAACGACCCGGACAATTTCATTTACACGTTCTTCGGCAGCCGCGCGAAGACGCTTTCCCGCTCCGGCAACTACAGCAACGCGGAAGTGATCGCCCGCATCGCGGCAGCGCGGACGATGCAGGACGAGGCGGAGCGAATGCGGGAATACGCCGATCTTGAGAAGATCCTGATCCGGGACGAGGCCGTTTGGGTGCCGCTCTTCTCCTCCGAGCATCTGTTTATTCCGGGCGACCGGGTGGAAAGTTTTACTCCCTTCTGGGCGGGCTGGGGCTCGCTGTACCTGAAGGATATCGTCCTGAAACCCGAAGCGCGGTAATGCGCGGCGCAGGATACAGGGGGTTCGCATGAAAGAAAGCCTTCGCGTAAAAATATTCAGAATGAACATCATGCTGATCACCGTGGCGCTTTTGCTGTTCACGGCGGTCGGCGTATATCAGATCCGACGTTATTCCCAGCTGATGGAAGAAACCAACAGGAACCAGAACACGGTGATCGTGGATACCCTGTCGGACTCTATGCGGGACATGGCGACGGAGAGCTTCCAGAAGTACGTGGTGTCCGAGGCCAAGATCATCGACGGAGAATTCTGGACGATGCGCCACGATCTGGAGATCCTGGCCATGCAGGTGCAGATGGTGCTGGAGGAACCCTCAGCTTATTCACCCGTGGAAGTGCCGCGGCCTTCGAAAGCGGACGCGGGTCAGCTGACGATGCAGCTGGTCTATTCCGATACCGCCGATCAAAGCGACGCGGCGATGAACGAGCAGATCATGCGCATCGGCGCTCTCAGGAACATGATGCTGGAGATGGTGGAGGGCAGCGATACCCTGTTCGACTGCATGGTCTCCCTGCCCGGCGGCGCCAGCATTATCGTGGACAGGTATCCCGAAGACAAGGTCGGCCCGGACGGCGAGGTCCAGTGTTACAACGCGGACAGGCGCCCCTGGTATGTCGGCGCGCTCGTGCATGGGAAGACGTATTTCACGCCCGTGAACGTGGATAACTATCTGAATTCGTATGAAGTGATGGTAGGCATTCCGGTGTATGTGGACGGAGAGCTGGCCGCGGTATGCGGCGGCTCCATCCTGCTGGATTCGCTGGAAGGCGTCATCACCAACGCGAAGCTGGGCGAATACACCGATACCTGCCTGATCAACGAGAACGGGACGCTCATCTATTCCTCGAGGACGAACGGCGAAATGGGCATGTCCGGGTTCGAGCTGAAGAGCCTGCTGGAGGGCAACAACGCGGACCTTGTAACGCTGGTGGACAAGGCGCTGAAGGGCGACGTCGGCTTCTCGCTGCTGGAAGTGGACGGAAAGCAGACCTATATCGCCTATGCGCCGATAGAGACCCTCGGCTGGACGCAGCTGCTCAGTATTTCCCAGGATGATCTGAATGCCACGGCTTATCTGCTCGCGGAGCAGACGGACGCCGTCATGGAGGAATCGATCGCCAGCATGCGCAGCAGCGGAGGCAGGACGGTGATCACGATCCTGATCATCGCCGCCTTGCTGCTCCTCCTCGCGGGCGTGCTTTCCCTGGTCTTTTCAAAACGCCTGGTCAATCCCATCAAGAAGATGACCCTGCGCGTATCCGAGATGCAGGGCGACGACATGAGCTTCAAGGTGGAGGACGTGCTGCTCACGGGCGACGAGATCGAGGTCTTGGCCCGGGCGTTCGCCAACATGTCGCAAAAAATGGAAGGCTATGTCAATGAGATCGTTGAAATCACTTCCGAGAAGCAGCGCCTGGATACGGAGCTGTCCGTCGCCGCGGATATCCAGCTGGACATGCTGCCGACGCGGTTCCCCGCTTTCCCGGACCGGAACGAGTTTGACCTGTACGCGGTCATGGACCCGGCCAAGGAAGTGGGCGGCGACTTCTACGATTTCTTCCTGATCGACGATGACCATCTGGGGCTGGTGATTGCGGACGTGTCCGGCAAAGGCGTCCCGGCGTCGCTGTTTATGGTCATTTCCAAGACGTTGATCAAGAACGTGGCAATCTCCGGCCGCTACGACAGCCCTGCGGATATCCTGAAAGACGTCAACGATCGCCTTTGCGAGGGCAATGAAGAGAACATGTTCGTCACGGCCTGGCTGGGCATCCTGACGATCTCTACGGGCGAACTGGTTTCCGCCAGCGCGGGCCACGAGTACCCGGTGTTCTATCGGAAGAATAGCGGGTTCGAGCTTGGGCGCGATCTGCACGGGATGGCCATGGGCGCGATGGAAGGCATGAAGTATCGCAACACGCACTGGCATCTTGATCCCGGTGACATGCTCTTCGTGTACACGGACGGCGTACCTGAGGCCAACAACAGCAGCGAGGAGCTCTTCGGCGTAGAGCGGATGCTTGAGGCGCTGGAAAAGAGCAAGCAGGAATCCGGCAGCAGTGCCGGGGAAAAGACGGACCTGAAGCTCTTCCTCAATACTTTGCGGGGACATATCGACGAATTCGTGGGCAATACCCCGCAGTTTGACGACCTGACCATGATGTGCGTGGAATATCAAGGCAGCACAAAAGCGGAAGAATAAAAAACCGGTCTGCCATACAGGAAAAGGCATAAGGGTTAAGGTACAGTGAATCAATCATTGATGATTTCCTTGACACTTATGCCTTATGCTTTATACCTTCTCATTTGGACGTGTTTCACAGTGTGCTGCTTTCTTAATGGTTGCACGCGCAATTATTGACACTGCCGTCTGCCGCATGGTATTATTTGGGAGAAAGATTTCCGTGCGCACTTCAAGTTTTTTACAGACGATGATGCCCCGACGGGGTATGATCAAATATATTTGGAGGTATCCCCATGAGAAAACTGTTCTGCCTGATCCTGTCGCTCATGATGATGTTCAGCGCGGCTGCCCTCGGCGAGGCACTGCCGGCTGAGACGCTGTTTACCCCCGGTACCTATGAGGCTGAAGCCCAGGGTTTCGGCGGCATGGTGCAGGTAGCCGTAACGGTCACCGAAAATGAAATCACCGACGTCGCCATTACCGGCGACAAAGAAACGCCCGCGCTGGGTGGCGTGGCTGTCGCCAATATGGGTGAAGCCATTGTCAAGGCGCAGACCCCGAACGTGGACGGCGTTTCCGGTGCGACCGTGACCAGTTCTGCGATCATTGCGGCAGCTACCGAAGCGCTGAAGGCGGCCGGCGCGGACATCGCCGTGCTGGACGAATATCGCCGCGATACGCAGGACGAAGGCCCGAAGGAAGAAAAGACTCTCGAAACCGAGATCGTTATCGTCGGCGCGGGCGGCGCGGGCATGGCTGCGGCCATCATGGCGCAGCAGGCTGGCAAGAATTTCGTGATCCTTGAAAAAATGCCCTATGTCGGCGGCAACACCACCAAGGCAACCGGCGGTATGAACGCCGCGGAAACGCATTACCAGAAAGAGCAGGGCATTGACGACTCTGCGGCTCTGTTCGCTGCGGACACCATGAAGGGCGGCCATGCGCTGAACGACGCCAAGCTGGTCGCTACGCTGGCAAACAGCTCCGCTGCCGCCATCGACTGGCTGGATACCATCGGCGCGGACCTGCCGAAGATCTCCTTCTCCGGCGGCGCTTCCGTCAACCGCATCCACGCTCCTGCTGACGGCAGCGCCGTGGGCAACTACCTGGTAGACAAATTCTCTGAGAAGCTCAAGGAGCTGGGCGTCGACGTGATGCTGAACACCCAGGCCACCGAACTGATCATGGAAGACGGCAAGATCGCCGGCGTCAAGGCTGAAGGCGCTGACGCGTACTACACCATCAAAGCCAAGGCTGTTATCCTGGCTTGCGGCGGCTTCGGCGCGAACCTGGACATGATCGCTGGTTTCCGGCCTGACCTGCAGGGCACTGTGACCACCAACGCGCCTGGCGCGACCGGCGACGGTATCGTGATGGCGCAGGCTGTCGGCGCGGCGCTGGTCGATATCGAGCAGATCCAGCTGCACCCCACCGTAGAGCAGACCACCTCCATGCTGATCACCGAATCCGTCCGCGGCGACGGCGCCATCCTGGTCAACCAGAAGGGCGAACGCTTCACCAACGAACTGCTGACCCGCGATGCGGTTTCCGCTGCTGAACTGGCGCAGGAAGGCCAGTATGCCTACATTATCTTTGATCAGCATCTGCGTGAGAACCTGAAAGCCATCGAAAAGTACGTCACCAACGGCCTGACTGTGCAGGGCGAAACCATCGAAGAACTGGCCGGCAAGCTCAGCATCGATCCCGCCACCCTGGCCAAGACCCTGGCAGACTGGAACGAGATCGTGAAGAACCAGTACGACGGGCAGTTCGGCCGTACCACCGGCATGAACGCCGACCTGTCTGTGGCACCGTATTACGCCATCCAGATCGCCCCCGGCATCCATCACACCATGGGCGGTGTAAAGATCGACACGGCGGCGGAAGTCATCGACACTAAGGGCAATCCCATCCCCGGCCTCTTCGCCGCGGGTGAAGTCACCGGCGGCGTCCACGGCGGCAACCGCCTGGGCGGCAACGCGGTGGCGGATATCGTCATCTTCGGCCGCATCGCCGCGGAAAGCGCGATCGCGTACGTGGCGGAATGATCGTTTCTGATCAAATCTTTATAAACTGCTCCCGACAGCAGTAAAATGAAGCGCCGCTCCCGGCAACGGGGGCGGCGTTTTAGTATGTTATTGAATTACAATACCAGCGTCAGCAGAGCGAAGAAAGCGATCAGCACGACCAGGAACAGGGCTTCCTGCTTCCAGCGGTTCTGCAGCAGGCCGACGGTCTCGCGCATGAAGGCGTTGGGCCAGAACCACCATTTGGTTTTGCTGCCGATGCCCTCGGCGGGCAGGCCGGCCAGCGACGCCCACACGCCGCTGCGGAAGACGTGGTAGTTGGTCGTGGAGAATACGATCTTGGCGTCCGGTTGCTTTGCCTGGATGATTTCTCTGGAAAAGGCCATGTTCTGGTAGGTGTTCGCGGAACGGGCTTCGGGCAGGATCAGGTGTTCCGGGACGTTCTGTTCCAGCAGGTAGCGCCGCATGGCCTCAGCCTCGGGCATGCTTTCGTTTTTGCCCTGGCCGCCGGAAGGGATGAAGGTCGCTTCCTTGCCGCTCTCTTCCTTTTGCCGGTGCCAGAAGGCGAGCGCCTTGTCCACGCGTCCGCGCAGGAGCGGCGGCAGGGAGCCGTCTTTGCGGAACCAGCAGCCGAGGATGAGGATGAAGTCCTTGTCGGGAGCCGGCCGGTGTTTTGCCGCTTTGACGCCGCAGATCCCGGCGCCGACCAGCATGCATTCAAAGTACACGAACACCGTGGCATAAGTGTTCTGCAGCGTGCTGTCGACCCGGCTTTGCCATTCCGAGCCCGAGAAATCGCGCGTAAAGATATAGAAGCCCACGATCTCGCCCGCGACCAGCAGCACGCTCACCAGGATGCCCAGGCCGTTTTGCAGCCGGGGCCGCTCGTGCCGCAGCAGGAAAATATTGCTGAGCGCCATGGCGGCGGCAAAGACGAGCATGAAAGGCATGGTCAGCATCATGTACTGCTTTCCGGCGCTGTTGATGCGGGAGTAAGCCGCATACATGGAGTAATTCGCGGGATTGGCGATATGCATGAAGGACATTTGCAGCATGGTCACGCCGGTGACCAGGGCGAACAGGGAGAACCCCGCGTAATAGATCGTGGCATAACTGTAAAAGGCCACGCCTTTCGCCTGGAAGAAATGCCACAGCATGACCGCGCTCACCAGCAGCCAGAAGATAGATATGGCCAGGAGTACGGTGGCGTCGCCGGTGAAATTGCTGTTGGCGAGATCGTATACCACGAGATTCTTCCCGACCCGCAGGATATGGAAGGATCTCAGACTGCCGTCCGCGGAGACAATCGACAGGCTTGTCTCGCCCGCCTGTTCCGGACGGACGCGGATGCGCACGTGCTCGCCGGTGATTTCCGGCTCGCCGAGGCTGAGCACTTCAGGATGCTCGATTTCAGTCCGGACGCCCTGCTGCCAGGCCGACGCGTCCTGCGCCGAAGATAGCGGAATATAGATACTGAAGGTCCTGAAAAAAACAAGCTGGCACACAAAACAGAGCGCAGTCAGGGCGACGGCGCATACGGCAATCTGTTTTCCTGCTTTGAACATGGGCGATACCTCGGTTTTACACGGACGGCTGCGTCCCGGCTTCAGCCGGGCCGGGGGACTGCGCGTTCCTCAGCCGCCAGATGCCGATCAGGCTGGAAATGATGGTGAAAATGTCGAAAGCGAACGCGGAATAGTTCATCAGGCTGATATCGAAGACCGACCAGAGCACCTGGCCGAAAATGATGGCGCCCTTCAGCACCCGCGCGTCCTTCGCGTTCAGGAACAGGGTGAAGGCGACCGCGGCGATGGTGGGCAGCCAGCCCAGCAGGCCGAGCGTGTTGAAGGGGATGGACAGGGCGATCTGCAGCGCGATGAAAATCAGGATGACCGGGCGGGTCAGTTCGCGTTTCAGGCTCCAGAGATTCCGGACGACGCTGACCAGGTTCGAGATCAGGCCGGTCACCCCGCCCAGCATCAGGTTGGCGATGCCCATGATGACCCACTGGAAGCACTGCGCTTTGAGAATGCGGTCGCGTTCCTTGATAAACCCGATCGCGACCATGATGACCGCGCCGGTGAATGAAATAACGTTGGCAATAAGAACCACGGAGAACTCCTTTCGGATGAGACGACATATGTCATCAGCAAACCATTATATCACGCAAACCGGGGAATAGGAAGCCCGGAACGGAGATATCCGATTTACTTTTCCAGGGCAGGCAAAAGGGGCTGTTGAGACGTGCAACAGCCCCGGGTTTTTCATTGAAGTATTTTCAGTTTGATTGCAGGCCTGCCGGGAACACGATATTCATGCTGAATATTTGATCCTCGGTACTGATGGAGTAGCGCCCGTTATATTTATGGACGATTTTCTCGATGCTTCTGATGCCGAAGCCGTGATTCCGCTTGTCGGATTTGGAAGTGGTAAGACGCCCTTCTGACCATACCAGTTCTCCGGTATAGCTGTTTTCGATCGTTACGATGACAAAACCGCGGTCACGGCGAACGTTGACCTGGATATTCTTCGTTTCACCGTCTGGCAGTTTGGATACGGCCTCGATGGCGTTGTCGATCAGGTTGCCAAAGAGAACATACAGATCGGTGGTGCCCATGAAGTCCAGCGCTTTGCCGTCAATGATGCATGTAAACTGGATGCCCAGTTTCCGGCATTGAAAATTCTTTTCCTGGAAGACGACGTCCAGTACCTCGTTGTTCGTCTGGATCTCGGCGCCGTAGCTGTTGATCATTTCCATGATCTCGTTGTATTCCCGGGGATCGAACACGTTCTTTACCGCCAGCAGCTGATGCTTCAGGTCGTGGCATTTGATGTTGATGGCATCGATGTTTTCCTTGCTGATGCGGTATTGGGCCTTGGCCTGTTCACGCAGGAGGCTTTCCACCTGCAGCTGGGCGCGCATCCGGTTTTCACGCACCATGGCAAATTGGCAGAACAAAAGCAGCAGGGAAATCAGGATATTCATCAGATATACGAAAAAAGACATCCAATATGTTTTGTCCGGCACCAGATTGGAGAAGACAAGATTAAGATACAGATTGATGATCAGTGAAACGATCATGATCATAAAAGTCGGGGCAAAACCGATAGCATCCGTATCAAGATCCCGGTTTTTCTTGATCAGCAGATAATCCGTCAGGGCATAAACCAGGAGCCTGCAGCCGATATAGTTGACGATAATCGGTATGCTCATAAATCCGGTATCGACGTAATTCAACAGCTCCGGAAAGTTCAAAGCGTTGATGGAATCCAGCATGCTCGCAATATGGTCTACAGCGAAAGCCGCGGCACCGACGAAGCATACGGTGGACCAGCCGGCTTTATGGCAGAAACGAACGGCCAACAGCGTCATGATATAGCTGATCAGGAACATGGAAGAAACAAAAAGCAGGCCGTCGTCCAGCAGAGGAATCGCTGCAGACAGCACAATGCTGGCCAGAGACCAGGTAATCAGCCGCCGGACGTAGTGATCCCGGCGGGGCAGGCTGTGAGAGAACATGAACGCAGCCAGCAGAAGCCATACAGTGTTGATGATCTTGATCGGCAGGAGGCTGTTGATCCATAGTCCGGTATTCATCAGAATCTCCCCATATTGATTTTCTGGTTGCCGTAATAGTTCGCGATCTGCTGCATGAATTCCGTTTTGCGCGGACGGCTGATGGACAGGCGTTCACCGCCGGTAATCACGACTTCATTGCTGTCTATCATTTGAATGTGCCGCATGTTCACGACACAGGATTTATTGCACATGGCAAAGGTTGAACTGTCCAGCGTTTCCTGCACGTCTTTCATGGTTCCGCGGGTGCTGATGACTTCCTTTTCCGTGTGGAAGGACAGGACGTGGTTGAAAATGTCCACATAGATGATTTCATCCGCGTAGATGCGGATGGACCTGTCCCCGGATTTGATCAGCAGCTTCGTGCGCTGCTCGGAGTCGAGCTTTTTCAGGGCGCGGCGTATTTTTGCGTTGAAAAAGTTTTCCTGAATCGGTTTCACGATGAAATCGAACGCGTCCACTTCATAGCCGTTCAGGGCAAAACGTGCCAGCGCGGTCACAAAAATCAGCATGACGTGCTGGTCGATCTTGCGCAGGCTCCGGGCGGCTTCCATGCCGCTCATCATCGGCATGTCGATGTCCATGAAGACGATATCGTAATCACCCTTGTAACCGTGCAGGAATAACAGGGGATTTTCGAAGCGGGTGATTTCGATCTCCAGATTGTTCTGCTGCGCAAATTTCTGCAAAAACGCGGTCAGTTGTTCTGCGTCGCGGTCGGTATCTTCCACCAGAGCCACATGCAGCATCAGTCGGCCTCCATTCAATCACTTGTCGATTATTATAAACTGAATATTTGAATGATGCAAGTAACCGGACAGCCCCTCACTGGCAGAGGCTGCCCGGATACATTTGGCACTGATCTGGTCAGACCAGACCAGCTGATCCGTTAATCAGATCTCCTTCAGGGAGAAGGATTCGCCGTCGCACTCGAACTTCAGCTCGGCATAGTCTTCGAGCAGTTCGGCGTCTTCTTCGGAGGTGGTGACCGAGCCGTTCATGATATAAGTCACACGGGTGCCGGTCAGGGTGACTTCCTTGGTGCCCTCTTCATCGGAATCGACCACGTAGGTGCCGGTGACGATGTAAGCCCAGTTGGTCACGACTACATAGGAGTTGTGGATGATGGAAGTGTTGTCCACGAGCTCGAAAGTGCCGTCTTCATACAGGTGCAGGACTTTGGCGACGCCGTTGTAAACGTCATTTTCATAACCGGCTTCGCAGTACACAGAGTTGCCGAAGTATGTTTCGGCCAGGGCAGAAACGCAGGACAGGGCCAGTACCAGGGCCAGAACCAGAGCAGCGATCTTTTTCATAATTAAATCCTCCTGAATATTGATTGGATTATATTTGTGCTTTGCAGCACCGCCAAAGGGAGGGTCCAGTGTCCTCCCTGTGACGGGACATACCGGATGGGAATCAGGCTTCGATTTCGATGTTCTTCTTTTTCCTGCTCTTGAGGACCGTCAGCAGGATCAGGCCGGCGATGATCACGCCCAGGCCGATGTTGGCATAGTTGAGCCAGGCGCGCCAGGGAGCGGTGCCGTAGGTGATGACGGTGGCGTCGGAAGTCTTGTTGACGGTGGCGGAGTTGACCTGGGTGTAGAAGATGTTTTTGCAGGCTTCGCGCATGATGCGCAGTGTGCTGGGATGCTTGGTGCTGGCAAACTTGGTGGGCAGGGTCATTTCGTTGGCGAGCATCAGGTCGTTGCCGTTGTTAACGCCGTCTTCCACGTGCATGTATTTGTTGCCGTTGTAGTCGGTGATGACGGTGCCCAGGAAACCCCATTCATCACGAAGCACGTTCTTGAGCAGCGGGCTGGAAGCGCCGCACCATACGTCGCCGATACGGTTGAAGGAGCTCATCAGAGCAGTGCAGGCCCGCATGGTCTTATGCCTGGTTTCGCCGTTGTCCAGGTATTCGATATCCATGGTAGGTTCTTTGACAAGGATTTCATAAGCCCGGGCATAGATTTCGCGCAGCGCCTGCTCGTTGCACCAGGTGACCGGGCCGTTTTCGATGCGGTAACGGTCCATATCATTCAGGACAAAGTGCTTGGAGTAGCAGGTCAGGCCCATGGAGGCGGCGCCTTTGACCGTATAGGCGCAGACCGAACCGCTGATCAGGGGATCTTCGGAGTAGTATTCGAAGCTGCGTCCGCCGAAGGGTCCGCGGTGAATGTCGCAACCCGGGGCGTACCAGCCGGTCATGTTGCTGCCGGCCAGCATGGCTTCATTGCCGACAGAGCGGCCGAATTCTTCTGCCAGATCTACATTCCAGGTGGCGGCAGTCAGCACGGAGGAGCAATGGAAGTTGCCGCTGGTGCCGAAGCCCAGGCCGCCGTACTGCTTGAGGCCCGCGGGGCCGTCGGTGGCGCCTGATGCAGGCAGTCCGACATTTTTGACAGCGGCAACGCCCTGGTTGCCGGAGTAGATCAGTTTGGACATGGACTTGCCGGTCATCTGATCCAGGAGCATATCCCAACGGGGATCATCATAGGTAGCGCCGCGAAGAGCGACAGCGGTCCAGGTCTGGTCAGCGCCTGTCGTGGGAGCTGTTTCGCTTTCGTCATAGTAGTCTGGCTCATAAGCGCCTAGCTTTTTGATGGTGGTTTCGGAAGCGGTCAGGTCCGCTTCAGTCGGCGCGATGGGGAAGGAAGCTTCAAAGTTCTCACGGGTGAGCATCACGGCTTTTCCGTCCTGAGGCTGTGTGTAGGGGACGAACTGGGCGTTCATATCCTCAAACCGGTTGGTCGCAGCCACGACGGTGAGCTTGTCTTTGGCTTCCTGGGAGAGGTTCCGGGTTTCGCCCTTCTGGGCATCGATTTCGCTCTGGCGGGGATTGCCGGCATTGTAAACGACCTTGGAAGCTACCTTGTGGACGTATTCGCAGCCATCCCCATAAGTCTCGTGTACGTTCTTATTGACAGTGATGCGGTAATCGCCGGCTTCCAGCACGTAGCACTTTTCGTTCAGGAAGTCATAGGAAGCCATGTCTTCCACGGCGAAGGAGAGAGTGTAGTCGGCGGAAGCACCGGGCTGCAGGATCGCAGTCTTCTTATAAGCCGCGAGGTTGACGGCTGACTTTTCGATGCCGCCCTTGGTATACGGAGCATGGTAGTAAATCTGCACGACGTCCCGGCCGGCGGCTGCGCCGGTATTGGTGACGGTTACAGTCATGCTGACCCGGCCGTTCTGAACCTTGGTGTCCTTGATCTTCTGCTCAAAGGTCGTGTAGGAGAGGCCGTAACCGAAGGGATAGGCCACAGCTTCTTCGTAGGATTTGCCCTTCTCGCCTTCCACGGTGAAGGAGCCGCCGTCCGCGAAGACGGTCTCATACCAGCGGTAGCCGAAGTAAATGCCTTCCTCATACTGCAGGACATAGGAGTCTGCCAGCGCGTTGTCCTTGGATACATTCACGTATTTCCGGGCGGAAGTGTTGGGGAAGGTGGGGTCGGCAGTGAAATCCACCGCCCAGGTATCCACAGTATGGCCGGAAGGGTTGACGTTGCCGGCCAGGATGTCGGCCAGCGCAGTGCAGCCGGTAGAGCCCGGGAAAGCGATCCACAGAATAGCGTCGACCTGGGGATCGTCGCGCAGAGCGCCGATTTCCATAACGTTGGCGCTGTTGATGACGACGATGACTTTTTCAAAGTTCGCTTCCGCGTGAGCCAGCAGCTCTTTTTCTTCCTGGCTCAGTTCCAGCTGGTGCTGGCCTTCCTTATAATTGGCAGTTTCTGCGACGGAAGAGGACATGGCCTGGTTCGGGTTGTTGACATCAGCCAGAAGGTCGCTGCTGAAGTCCATGCCTTCACCGCCCTGACGTCCGAACACCACGATGGCAGCGTCTTTGTAGCTGGAGTAGGAGCCGGTGATATCGGCTGTGAACCAGCTCTGGGGGAATTCACCGATGTAATAGGTCTGCTTCTCGGCCCTGTCCATTGCAGTAGCGGGGTCAGCTACAGGCACCTTGTCCAGGTTGTTTTTGTACATATCGACAACCTTCTGGTTGACACTGAAGCCTGCTGTAGTCAGCGCGTCAGCGATGCGGATGCACTGACCTTCGTCACCGGCACCGGACCCGGTACCGCCGAAGACAGTCTGCACGCTCCTGCGGCCCAGCAGGGTGATGGCCTTTTCGGTGGAAACATTCAGCGGCAAAGCGCCGTTTTCATTCTTCAGGAGGGTGATACCTTCTTCCGCGGTACGGCGGGTGATGTCTTTGGCGACTTTGTCCGCGGCTTCAGGGGTGGTGGAATCCTGGTCATAATAAGTGGTATCCCAGTTTTCCGCGCCTTCCTTGGTTTCGATCTTCATCTCGCCGCGGCCGATGTATGCGTCAAGGATGCCGGAGAGGGTGGAATTCGCGGCGACGTTCAGGACGATCATGACGACCGCCAGGAACGCGATAATCGGGATCGTTATGCGGCCGATGCCGTGTTTCTTCCTGGTTTTTTTCGCCTTGTCAGCAGGTTTGGTCATAAGGTGATGGCCTCCTTCGTGAATCGTTGGCCAAATCTTAACAGGCAGGCCGGCGGCGTTCAATGAAAATGTCCGCAATTGTCGTTTTTTTGACCGGAATTGCCGACATCGTCAAAAAAAGCGGGAAAACGGGCAATTGCGGGCAAATGCGTTGCGCAGGGGGAGAAAATCTTCTATAAATGAGTCAATCGACGCGGTGCAACCGCTGTAAGAAAGGATGAGGCCCATGAAGAAAACGATTGCTGTTATACTGGCTGTTCTGACCCTTTTTGCCTGTGCTGCCGCAGTAGCGGAGAGCGCTTTCAAACCGGCAGACTATGAGTGGAAGTTCATCAAGAAGATTCCGATGAAACCCAAGTACACTGAAGAAGTGGAACACAAGGGTACTGTGGAGCACCTCACGTATACCACACATTCCTATGCCCTGGAAGCCGTGGCGGCAGGGACTGCGGTCAAGGCGGCAGACGACAACGATACGACGCCTGACATCGACAAGGAGAAACTCTGCGGCGATCAGACAGAATTCCTGATGGAAAAAGATTTGTACGTCTATCTTCCCTACGGCTACGATCCGGCGAAGAAATACAATGTAGTATATGCCCTGCACGGCACTGACGCGCTGGCGGACTACTGGATCGGCGACAACTCCATGGGCCGGACGACCAGAAAGCTTCTGGACCGGATGATCGACAAGGGTGAATGCGAGCCCTGTATCGTTGTAACTCCTACCTATTATTCGATTCCCGAAGACAAGAAAGATCTTTTCCCGGACTTCTGGGACGGCGATGCCCTGGCCAACGTATGGCCCATGTATTTCTGGCAGGAAATGCGCAATGAGATCATCCCCATGATCGACGAGAAATATTCCACTTACGGTGCCGACGCCGATGCCCGTGATCACCGCGCGTTTGCCGGCCTCTCCCGCGGCTCCATGACTACTGTCAACTCCATCATGATGCATTGCCTGGATCAGTTTGCCTACTTCGGGGACTTCTCCGGTATCTGGGCTGATTTCGACGCTTTCAAGGCTACCCTTGAATCTGACGAATACAAAGACCTGGATATCAAATTCTGGTACAACGCCAACGGCACGGCCGACTTCTCCCTGGAAAACCACGAAGCATTCCGCGACCGCTGCCTGAATGAGATGCCCGACCGCTTTGTAGACGGCGAAAACTACGCCTGGGTCAATTTCAAGGGCGGCGCGCATGCCTATAATTGCTGGCTGCCAGACCTGTACAACTCCCTTCTGGTGTTCTTCACCAGGTAATGCGGGAAGTTCCGGAAGCTGTACCATATGATGAATTGTCGGAAGGTCTGCTGATCGTAAGCGGCCTTATGACGAAATAAAAAAAGGAGAAATGCTATTATGAAAAAAATGACGGCTCTGTTTCTCGCCCTGATCCTGTGTCTGTCTGTCGCCTCCGCGCTGGCGGATGTCTACTCCGACGCCGGCTTCATCAAGAAGATCCCCATGAAGCCCAAGTACACCGAAGCTGTTGATAACAAGGGCACTGTGGTTACATTGAATTACACCACTCATTCCTATGCGCTGGAAGCTATCGCCACCGGAAACTTTGAGATTTCTGAAAACGCCAACGGCAATACGACCCTGCCCGAAGTGCCTGCCGGCCTGCTGCCTGCACCAGGTACAGACATCATGGTGGAAAAGAAACTTCTGGTCTATCTGCCCTACGGCTATGACGAGAGCAAGGACTACAATGTACTCTACCTGATGCACGGCGGCGGCGAGGACGAGAACTACTGGCTCAGCACCGAGCGCATGGGCAAGGGGACGCTGGCTCTGCTGGACCGCATGATGGATAAGGGCGAGATGGAGCCCACCATCATCGTGTGCCCCACTTTCTATTCCTTTGAAGGCGACGGACAGCAGTACGTATTTGCCAGCGGTGCCTGGCCGGTCTATTTCTGGCAGGAGCTGCGCAGCGATGTGATTCCGCTCATTGAGACAACGTACCACACCTATGCACACGGTGATGTGAGTGAAGAAAACCTGAAAGCGACCCGTGAACACCGCGGCTTTGCGGGATTCTCCATGGGTTCGGCCACTTCGCTGCAGTCTGCTTTCATCCACTGCTTTGATATCATGGCTTATATCGGCTCCTATTCCGGATCCCTGACGCTGCCGGAGAAGCTGGAAGCGGCGCTCAATTCCGATGAGTACAAAGATCTGCCTGTGAAATTCTGGTACAACGGCAGCGGCAGCGCTGACATGGCTCACGATGAACACCAGATCATGGCGCAGAAAGTGCTGGCGGACATGCCTGAACGCTTTACCGACGGTGTGAACTACTGCTGGGTAGAGTTCAAGGGCGGCACCCACGCCTACAACTGCTGGCTGCCCCACCTGTACAACTGCCTGCGGGTATTCTTCAAATAATCATCACTAAATAGAACAAAGCGAACGCCTTCCGAAAGGGGAACGGCGTTCGCTTTTTCTTGTATGTATGCTTCCTGCGGTGTTTTCAGTTGGCAGGCCAGCTGGAATATCGTCGGGCCCAGGCCCCATTTCTTGACCGCGGCGCAGGTGTCGGTCAGGCCCACGTAATAGGCGTCGACCTCGGAGAATTCCACCGTGACGATGTCAAACTTGTAGATTTTTGCGAAACCTCGATCAGTTTATATAATGGTTTTTTCTATGAGAACTTCAATTAATTGATTGCATTACTAACAAGCTTTTCTTTTGCTGCATCATATATGGGGAATTCATCTATTTTCATTTTGAATTCGACCCGGCTTCTGAGATAGTTGTCATTATCCATAAGAACCCAGAAATTAAATTCATATTCCTCAAGTTGAGATAAATCGGTGATTTCTGCCTTCTCGAGATCAATTTGTTGATTACCCCTCATACGTTTGCCTATAAGCACTTCGTTATTACAAAAGTTTCCAATTGTTCCTATGGACCAACCGTTAGCATAGTCATTATTAAAGCCCGCATTTATGACTTTTTCTGACTTATTTTCAATAGCAAAATCAAATCGAATAGCTGGACCATACCATTCTTGTGATAAACCATAGTTAATGCAGTATATTTTTACACCGTCCTTTGAAAACCAGAGTCCCTGCATTTTCATATCCGACTCTGCTTCGCCATTTGCTACAAGCTCTGGCCAATCTGTTGGTGGAGTTGCCAGTACGGCTTCGTCAAGGGCTATCACATCTACTTTTTTGTCGTTATTCTCATCATATGAGAGAAAGGAGCGCATAACGATTCTCTGTCTGATTCTCTCATCATCATAGCTATCGTCGTTCAAATCAATCCATAAAACACATTCAAACTCTTCCAATTCTTCAATAGTTTTCATTCCTGCTTCGCTTAAATCAAGCTTTACTGAGCCCTTGCACTTTTTACCTGAATCCAAGCCGCCATCAGTAAAGTCTCCGTAGTTCTTTGTTGCCCAACCATTTGCGAAATCAGCATCTATACCTATTCGTATTGGTTTTTCTGATCCATTCTCTACGGTGAAGTCAAATTGGAGTAAAGGTACTTTGGTGGGACTGTGTAGAGCATAGTACCTTAACCCATAATTGGTACAATAAACCCTTATACCATTCTGGTCATACCACAGTCCTTGAAATGGCATGTCGCATCCTAATTCAGCAAATGAGAAAGGAATGGTGAGGGTAAACAATACTAGTACCAGAATAATCGCCAAGAATTTATTCATGTTCATCAAACTCCTATAATACTCGGGATGATTCTATGTGTCGCTCAGTTAAATCGTAATGTGCACAGAACTGTCTCCTGTGCGTGTCAGTTATTTGCCGGATGTTTCTGGAAAATCGTCGGGCCCAGGCCCCATTTTTTGACCGCGGCGCAGGTGTCGGTCAGACCTACGTAATAGGCGTCGACCTCGGAGAATTCCACCGTGACGATGTCAAACGCGCTGAAATAGCAGTGGTTCATCAGGTCGTTGGGCTTATGGTTCAGCAGATAGTTCACGTATTTCTGAGGAATCGGGCTGGACGGATTGGTTTCGTACAGGTCGTAGGCGCCGAAGCAGTGCAGCATTTCGTGCGCGAGGACGGCGGGGTTGTTTTCCCGCCCACGGCCGTAGGGCACGATCACGCAGACCTCCGGCACGTATTTGTCTGCCGGGACCTCGCTGTACAGGACGGCGTTCGTCCAGGAGCGGTAGTCCTGGCTGTTCGGCGCGTTGAGGTACAGCATATAGATGATATTGTCCGCGTTATAGGTGTCCAGCAACTTCTTCGTCGGGATATTTTCGTGGATATAGCTGTTGAAAGCGGTATTGATGGAAGGATTGCCGAACCCGTGGACGATGTCCTCTGTGAAGGCGTGCGTGTAATAGAGGTCGCCGTGCTCCCGCCAGTCCCAGACGAAGCCGCCGGGATTCGGCCGGTAGCGGCGGGCCTGTTCGGTCAGCCATGTGCAGGCGACGCTCAGGTTGAAGCGGTTGCGCAGCCGCGTGTGCTGATCGGCTTCCCTGTTGAAATTCCAGGAAGTCGTGGCGTCGTCGGCGAAAATGGCCACGACCACGGTCCGGCCTTCGATATGCTTGGCGGTGCCGTAGTTGCCGCAGTAGACGGGGTGGCCGGAAACGGACTTCCTCGGGGTATAGGCCGTCTCCTGCCACGGCGTCAGGTACTTTTCCGGAACGTAACCGGTGCGGTCGAAATACTGGACCTTCGCCCAGCCGTTTTTCTTTTCAAGGACGGTGACCTGTTCGCCCAGGGGCATGCGGATTTCCGACTTGGCATTGGAGGAGGCAGATTTCCGCAGCGTCACGTATTCCTTGCAGTTGGCGATGACGGCCCGGCTGCCGTCGGCGAGGGCGGAGGCGGAGATCAGCAGCAGAAGGGCGAAGAGCAGGGAAAGAATGCGTGTTTTCATGAGACACTCCGTGGATGGTTCGGGAAAAATCAAAGGATCACTTTCGCCTTCGACGGCTTTGCGTCGTCGTAAACGACTTTCACAGTGCTGCCCTTTTCAGGAACCGGGCGCCCGGCGTGGATCCATTTGCCCTTGCTGTATTCCACGCCGTCCACCGTATACGCTACGGTGATGATGTACGGGAAGACGGCGCCGTCCAGGGCGTGCGTCCTGACGGGCTTGGTATTCACTTTCAGCCACCATTGTTTCTTGGCTGCGACGACGGTTCCGGTGGTTTCTTTTTGCATGGGGGAGCCTCCTTGACGGTGGGTTCAATTATAACTGCGCCAGAAATTCGTCCGGTGTAACCGCCGGTATTTTGCTGGCTTTGAAATCACTCACATTACGGGTGACAATGAAATTGGCATGAATGCGTTCCGCTGCGGCGGCCTGCAAAGCGTCCTCATAATCACTCCAGCGCAGTGCGCCGGCCGCAGTCAGGTCCCCTGAGGTCAGATCAGTGAACCGGAAAATACAGGACAGTTTTTTGAGTATGTCGTAAACAGAGTCCGGCGTCAGTTCCCGTCGAAGAATGTATACGAGATTTGCGAAAGTCAGGGCGGACACCCATCCCTCTGCCTGTCCGGTTTCACAGAGTTTCCAAATGAGGGCAGACGACGGATAATGAGGTTCCCGCTTCTGCAGTACGTCCAGCAGGATATTGCCGTCAATCAGCAATTTCATACTTTTGTTTCAGCCCTTTCTCACGCGCTTTATCAGGATCATAGCTTCCGTGCAGGATACCTGTCAGACTGTCAGTGAGATAGGATACGGTCATATCGCGCGGTACCATACGTCCGACTTCATTGCCGTTTTTTGTGATGATGACCTCATTTCCGTCCATGACCATGGCAAGATAACGGCCAAAATTGTTTTTGATTTCGGTTGCGGTCGCGGTTGCTCCGATCATAAAAACACCTCCTGAAATCAGCTAATATTATTATACATAATTTTAGCTGATTTGCAAGAGTGTTCTTGAACGGCAGATAAAATATTATTTAAGCAAAAAAATCGGGCAGCTGTGCGTGACAACGGCCCGGTCTGCTTTGTGTATAATCACATTCTTAAAATCTAAAAACAGGATTTTTTCTCTTTTACTATCAAGTAATCATTTTCCAACTTCGCTTGTTCGCCGAAAACATCTTTCATTGGTGCCATGTCCAAACTCCACGTACCAACGATTATTAAACAACCGCCGCTCTTTAGTACACGTTTGCATTCCTCTTTGATTATATCCCATTCAGTTTGAACGTGAAAAAAAGCATTATATAAAACAACAGTATCGAATTGCCAATCATGGAAACTCATTTTCGAAGCATCCATAATGCTGAAGTGAACATTATCTGGTAAATTGAGGTCGCCAAGTCTGCTTGCATCAAGGTCAATGCAATGAACGCAATGTGCCAAGCGGGACGCCGAAACAGAGAACTCTGCTCCGCCGCAGGCCACTTCAAGAACATCTTTATTTTTGATTTCTGATTCTATGAGTTTTACAAAAGTATCAGTTTTCTTCATTGGCAACTTCCTACTTATACATCCTTGGATGAAAAACAGATTATGGCGTGCCCCATTCCTGATTCAAAAACTCCATCCTCTTTTCCACGAAGTTCTTCAGATAGTCGATGTTCTTCTGGAAGGTCTTGCCGCAGTTGGCGATGTTGTCGCTGGCCTGGCGCATGGGCCAGAGGGTGAAGTTCATGGCGGCGCTGTCGCGGATGGCCTCGGCGTAATAATCCACGGAGCGGAGGGTGCCGGTCGGATCCTCCTCAAGGCCGCAGAGCACGCACATGGCGGGCAGGTACTTGTCCGCCCAGCGGGCGTGCACGCCGGCGACGAAGTCCGCTTTGGCGTAGAGCTGGGGCCACCAGTAGCGGGAACTGTTGCGGGTGGTCAGGTACAGACCAGCGGGATTCAGCAGTTCCTTGGTGCCGGTGCGGGCGTAGTCGCCGAAGCAGGTATCGTAATCCCAGGCGGGGCCTGCGAGCATCTTCGTGCTCACGCTGTCCAGGGGCTTGTAATAGTACTGGCTGGACTGGTTGCCGTCGCAGTTTTTGCAGACCTCTTCGAGCATGTATTTGAGCACGAGGGAGTCGTAATCCATGAGGTCGGTATAGTGTTTGCCGGTGGCGGGATCGACGCCGTCGTCGGCGAAAATGGCGTTCTCGTAAGCCTGGATCAGGCCGCTGATGTAAGCCATCTGCGCCTGGGAGGCGTACTCCGGCGCTTTGAGCATGATCGCTTTTTTGCGGTCGGTGGTATAGGCGCAGGGCTCGTCCTTGTAGCGGACGGTCCAGTTTTCGTACTCGATCAGGTAGCCGCCGGTGATGTCTTCCGGGTCGTTGGGGATGGCGAAGTACTTCATCTGGCCCGCGGTGGACTTGAGCGGGCCCATGTGGGCGTACTCGCTGAGCGGGCGGTCGTTGACCGCTACCGTCCGTGCCTCCAGGTCGTCGATATCCACGCGGTTCGGGCCGACCTCGATCTTTTCCTGCAGGATGTAAGTGCCGTTGTACACATGGTTCAGGTAGACGTCCGCCTGGACGCAGCCCGGCGTGTATTTGAGGCCCACGTACTCCGCCATCGCGAACACCATCTGATTGCGGATCAGGGCGTGGTCGCGGGCGTTGGAGATCAGGGCGTATTTCTTGGCCTTGCCGAAACCGGCGAGGTCGGTCTTCTGGCTGAGTTTGATCGCGTAACCCTTTTTGTTGAACTGGGCGGATGTATTCCCGCGCAGCTTGACATAGTCGAGCGCGCCGTCGTACGCCACGGAGCCGTCGGGATTGAGCATCTTGAAGTCGCCGGCTTCCCTGTAGGTCTTGGTCTTGTCGATCTTCGCCATGCTGCCGGAAGCTGAGCCGACAAAGACGGCGGCGATCTCGGAACCCTGCATGACCTGGACCTTGAAAGCCTTTTTGCCGAGCTTGACGCGTACGGACTCGCCGGGCACGAGGAGGTCTTCCGGGAGCTTGTCGCCGCTGTGGTAGGTTACGCCCTCGATCGCGGCTTCATCCACGCCGGTGGTCCAGACGCGCAGCTTCGAATAGTCCGCAGCGCCGGGCAGGAAGAGATAGTATTTGCTGCCGACCGCGCTCATCGCCACGGCGTCGCGGGGGAGGCCGCTATCGGGCAGGGTGCCGGCTTCCGGATCGGTTTCGGAAACGGACACGTAAAACATATTCGCGGCGGACGCGGCCAGCGGGATCAGCAGCAGCACCGCCAGAATGAACAGGAACAGGCGTCGGTTCATGGATGGTTCTCCGTTTGAAGGCAGTCAGCCAGAAATCTACAGAGCTGTACCAAACTGTATGGCGAAATGAGAATCCTAGGTTTGGTGATTTGTAAACCAGATGGACGCAGTATCGCCAGACAAAGGACTGTGATGAAACAAAGGATATGTTGAGAGGGGATCAGGAAGTGCTTTTGCGTATCAGCGAAACAGCCCTCATCCGAGCCGCTTCGCGGCCCACCTTCCCCCGATCTCGGGGGAAGGCTTTTGGCTTGTACTTTCTCCAAACTGAAGAAATGTTTGAAGAATCGGATGTTTTTGTACGGATCAAGTAAGAGCCTTCCCCCGATCTCGGGGGAAGGTGTCACGCCATAGGCGTGACGGATGAGGGCATTCAACAGCTTATAGGATAGCCCGTTTATTTGTTATTCTCGAGGACCTGGCCGAAATAGAAGGCTTTCATATCTTTGTCCAGCTTGAAGTAGTCCGAGATGTAATTGATCACGTACTTGTACCGCGCGCGGATGCACTTTTTGAAGGCGTTGCACTCGTACAGCCAGGAATCGACGGAACGGGGGCTGGACTTCTTCCAGCGCGCGATCTGCTCGGCCATCAGCGGCTCGAGGGTGGCGACCCACTCGTCGACCTGGTCCAGCAGATCCTGCTTGACGTACTTTTCGGTGAGGAGCTTCGAGCAGATGGTCAGGAACTTCTCCTTCATCAGGTCGTTCTTGATCAGGGTGATGAAGGGCTCGTGATAGAAGAGCTTGTTCTTGGCCGACGCGGATTTCAGGAAGTAGCCGAAGGGGGTGCGCTTGGTGTTCTGCATGGCGGCGTCCAAGTCGTACAGGACGTACTTCCACTTTCCGCCCGGGAACTTGTAGAAGCGCTGGTTGCCGATATCGCCGTTGCCCAGGATCACCTGGAAGGCGACCATCGTGAAATAGTTGTCCACGTCGAAACGCTCTAGCACGTAGTTCAGGTATTCCTCTTTGCGCAGGTCGTGATTCTTCATGTAGCGGATGAGGTTGTTCCATTCGCCGATATCTCCGCGGCTGACCTCGCCGCGGCCCTTGATGATGGTCACGTTGTGGATGGTCTCCTCGTCGGTGATGCCCTCAAAGGCGGCCAGGGAATCCTTGTTGATGCGCTCGCGCAGGTTGTACTGGCCCCAGTACTGGCCGTTGATGTAGACCACACAGGTCGCGCTTTCCTGGTAGAAGAGGCCGGTGCCGTTCGCGAGGCGCGTGAGCATGGCGTCCTTGAAGCGGGTCTTGTAGCTCTCGGTGCCGCCGGCGCGCAGGGTAATGGCCTTGTATTCGGTATAGCCTTCGCGGTTGGGGAAGGGATTGAACTCGAACGAGCTTGCGCCCAGCGCGCCGCGGGCGAACAGAGAAATGGCTTTCTGCGCGTACGCGCGGGAGGTGGCGCCGGTCACACGGAAAGAGGCCTGCTGGTTGATTTCCTGCGTGTGGGCGGCGTTATAGTATTCGACGTTGATCGGGTATTCCCAGTCGGTATAGTAATTCGGCCGTTTGCCGCTGCCGGGCACCAGGAGGCCGGTCTTTTCAGCGAAGAGGTATTTATCGTCCGTGACGAGGCTGACCACGGGCACGTTGCGGTCAACCCCGACGAAGTAGGTCTGGGTGATCGTCTCGCTGGGGAGCTTGCCATCCGCGAAAGCGCGGACGCGCAGGGTGGTGACGCCCTTTTTCAGGCCGGAGTATTCGTCGAACGAAGGCGACGCGGCGGTGGGCTCCGTGCCGTTCAGGGTATAGCGCACGATCGCGCCTTCCTCGGTCATGGCTTTCAGTTCCGGCGCGGCGTCAAAGAAGCCGCCGCTGACGCTCAGGTCCGCCCGGCGGGTGCGCGAGGCGAAGCCGGTTTCCGAGTTCGCCTTGCCGCGGCTCGGTTCGCTCAGATACAGCCATTCGCCGCCGTTCGCGACGCGGCCCCAGCTGATGTCGCAGTATTGCGCGGCGAGCTCCGCGCGGTCAGCCAGTTCGCCGGACGCGTCGTACAGGCTGAGGGTGCCGCCCTTGCGCGAGACGTCGATCGGCGCGTACTGTGCCTTGGAGGTGTTCTCCACGTGGTCGTACCCGGTCAGGAACACGACGAGATAGCCGTTTTTATCGATCTTGCTGCCGGTCGGGAAGACATAGGTCTGGGATTCGCCCTTGCGCTCCCAAGTGATCTTCCAGTCCCGGATGCTGACGACCGACCCGGTCGGGTTGTGCAGCTCGACCCATTCGTAGGCCTTGCCGCTTTCGAAGGTCGCGGTGGACAGCATGATCTCGTTCAGCTGTACCGTTTCCTCCGCAACCGCGGGAACCAGGCAGAATACTATCGCCAGGCTGACCAGCGCCAGCCAGATCCATCGTTTCAGGTCCTTGCTCACTGTTTTTGCCTCCGTGAGAACAATTTACGCGACATAGTATATCATAGCAGGCGGGGTGAACGCAAACAGGAAACGAGTTTTGTACGAAGAGATTTACATATCGCTCCGCTTTTCCAACGCGCAGCAAATGGGAAGGAACTAAGGGGACAGAAAAACGGCGCGGTCCAGCACCGGATAGTGCGAATCGCGCCGTTGATGATCATACGGGAAGTTAGGCTTCGATCGTGTTTTCCTTGCCTTCGAAGCAGATGGCGATGGTGCCGGGGCCGCAGTGGGCGCCGATGACCGGGCCGATGGCCTGGACGCGCACGGATTTGAGGCTGGGGAGATGCTGCATCAGGACTTCGCGGACACGGTTGGCCTCTTCTTCCACGTCGGCCTGCAGGATGACGATCTCCTGGTTTTCAGGCGCTTCGATGTTTTCAATGACGTTGTCGATGATGGTGCGGAGGGCTTTTTTACGGCCCTTCACCTGGCCGACGTTGACCATCAGGCCGTTCTTGCCCATGGAAACGATGGGCTTGATATCCAGCATGGAGCCGAAGAAAGCCTTGGTGGGGGAGATGCGGCCGCCGCGCTTGAGGTATTTGAGGTCGTCCACAGTCAGCCAGGTCAGGAAGTGAAAGCGGCGGTCAAGTACGTACTGCTCGATCTCTTCCATGCTGGCGCCCTGCTGATACAGATCGTGCGCCCGGAGAACCAGCAGGCTCATCGGCCCGGAAATCAGCATGGTATCCACGATCAGGAGCTTGCGCTCGGGATATTTCTTGAGCAGGATCTCCCGGGCTTCATGTGCGTTTTTGAGGGTGGCGGACATCTTGGAGGAGAAGGCGATGAACAGGATATCCTTTTCCTTCAGGATGGGCTCCCAGATCTCCAGATAGGCTTCCGTGGGGAGCAGAGAGGTATTCGGGGTCGCGCCGTCGCGCATCTTCTGGAAGAAGGCGTGAGGATCGTTGGTGCGGCCGTTGTCGTCCATGTATTCTTTGCCGTCGATGGCATAGGGCATCCGGACTACCTGGATACCGCGGGCGTCAGCAATATCATAAGGCAGATCGCTGTCACTGTCTGTCATAAATACATAATTCTGAGGCATGACGCACATCCTTTCTGTACCGGTACTTCCGGGTTTGACAGGTTTTTCCTGACAGATCCGAAGGGGAATTGTGTCAAGATAAGTACATTATATGACGTGCACGGGGAAAAATCAAGCCTCAGAAGGGCTGATTATGATCATTCGTTGCGCAAAGCCCTGCGGACGCGGCGTCCGACCAGGAGCGCCAGCGCGAGTTTGGCAAGGTCCGGGATGATAAACGGCCAGACGCACAGTGAAAGCGCTCGGACCAGGGTGATTTCTCCCGTATAAACACGGATGAACCAGGCTGTGCCGAAAGCATAGCACAGGACGAGGCCGAGCAGCAGTGCAGCGGCCTGCAGCGCGAAATGATCGCGGAAAAGGCGCTCGTACGGCCAATAGCACAGGCCGGTGAGCAGGAAGCCCAGGATGTAGCCGCCCGTCGGGCCGAACAGCGCGGCCGGGCCGCCTTTCGCGCCGGAAAACACGGGCAGGCCGACCAGGCCAAGCAGGATATACAGCAGGACGGCCAGCGTACCCTTCTTCCAGCCGAGGATGACCAGGATCACGAAAACGCCGAAAGTCTGCAGCGTGAACGGCACCGCCGCGGGGATGGAGATCAGGGAGCAGATGACCAGTAATGCAGCCCCAAGGGCGATCTCCGTCAGCGTGCGGGTGGACCAGAAATTCTTCATGGAATGAGTTCTCCTTCTGCGGGTGATGCGCAAAGCGCCGCCAGGGCAGAAGTGTAGCACAAAAAAGGGGAATTGTAAACCGATATTGGATAGTTGGTTTACAATTCCCGAGAATATACTCAAGATGATTAGGAATCAATCTGATATTGAACGGTGTTTGCACATGACAAACTGATCAGTAAAAGCATGATTAATCAATCCATTCGACAGGGATACCATTTAATTCACAGCACAGTTTGACCAGATTGGAATTGGTGCGGACAATCACATGCGGACAGCCTTCAAAAGCGCTTCCTGCCAAACTCTGTATACCGCTGCGAATGACAACATAGTAAAGATTCGGACAGTTTGCAAATGCGTACTCGCCAATTACACGGCAACCGGCGGGTACATTGATAATTTCAGCATCCACACCTTCAAATGCATACTCTTCGATTTCTTTCAGGGAATTGGGAAGAGTGAGGATTTTAGTCAGAACAGGTTCTTCTTCAAAGTGCAACCAGACGACGTGCTGCCCATTCTTCCAACCCGTATTATCTTTATAGCTTCTTACACGCAAGCGATAATCTCCTGTGGTCAGATGCAGATTGCTCAAATCAAAGGTTGCTGATTGTCCATTTACAGAACTTTGTACCAAGGTATCATAATCATACTCATTCTGATCGTACATGCTGTAATTCGAATATGTGTTGTTTTCTCCGAAATCAACTTTACCGATGTCGAATTCACCTTCAACTTTTACAATATCATAATTGATTTTATCTGCACCGTCACAAGTGGCCTTCAAGACCATACTGTCACTAAGATAAACCGTAGGCATAGAGTGAAGAGCCAATGAGCGGCCATTCAGTGAAACTGCCGGTATTTCAAGCGAACCAAATGGCTGAATGATGACACTATCAGAATCAATCCAATACCATACGCCATTAAATCTGCCCCAGAATTCTACCTCATATATGCCAAACTCGCAGTTGCTTGCTTCAAGATATACCGTGTCTCCCAATGTATAAGTGTTGGGTACACCACCGCCTCTGCCTTCAAAGAATGACAGGTAAGCAATTGCCTCTGCGCCTTCAACAGTCACACTGATTTCACCAGAGTAACCTTCTTTAGAAGAGAATTGAAGCTCATTCGGAACTGTAGAAGGCTTTTCTGCTGCAGGCAGTGTTATGTCATAATTGGCAGTTTCACCCTCAATCCATTCAGTAGTACCATCACTGCCGATCTGCTGAATCATGGGTGTCGCAGAAATACGATAAGTATTGTCTCCATAGGCAAACAACGTTCCAAGGAAAGAAATTTCGCCGCTATTTCCATCAATATAATCCCAACAGATGTCGTAAGTGTCCCCATCGCTATAAAGTGCAGACAGCATAACCTGAATCCTGTCTGTTTCTTCAGAACCCGTGATGCTGACTTGTACGTCTGCATTTAGATATGTATATGTGACATTGATCGTCGGAGCGGGAAGCTGGGGTGTATCACCGTAATGGATAGTGGCATTAGTTAGGTCATCATTGTCGTCATCAATGGTAATAGCACCCCATTGTTCTTCAGTACCGAGATAATAGACGGTAGTTAACTCGCTGCCGCCAAATGCATATTCACCAATAGTTTCGATGGATACAGGCAAGGTGATTGTCGATACTGCACTGTCTGCAAATGCACCTTCCCCGATTTGCTTTACACCATCGGAAAAAGTGA
>JAFRNK010000012.1 GCA_017430225.1 Clostridia bacterium
ACGGCTGCCCCGCTGGTCCATCGGCACGGTCAGCATCCTCCTCCTGGCGACGGTGCTGCTGATCGGGTGGCTGCTGGGCGGACCGGTGGGGATCGGCACGCTGATCTGCGCGTTCGGCACGGGGCCTGTGATGCAGTTCGCTTTCTCCACTGTGCGCTTCGACGCGACCGGCGTGCAGCATCAGCGGCTCAGAGATTCGATAAAGATCCTGTTTGCGAAGCGGCAGGCGGGTAAAGCATAGAAAAAACGGGGCTGGTTGACAGCCTCGTTTTTGTTTTTAAAATCATTCCGTCTGCAGCTTTTGAATCTCCCGTTCGATCGCCTCGCGTTCTTCGCCGCTGACGATGCCCCATTCCTCACGCTGGAGGCGGAGTTCTTCGCGGTAAGCTGCGATGGCGCCGGCCTTGTCGCCCCGGATCTCACAGATGTGGGCGATACTGCGCGCGCTGTCGGTGAACTTGGGAGAGGGCTGGATCTCCTGGCCCTTGCGGTACCATTCGATAGCCTTGTCGTATTCCTGACGCAGGGTATAGATGTCGCCCAGGGTCACGGCCCAGCACCATTCCTGGTTTTCCATGGATTCCAGTTCATGGAGGCAGGCTTCCGCTTCTTCCTTTTCTCCCGCCGCCTGGGCGATCATATAGCGGTACATGGGTACGCGGAAGGTATGGTCGAGATGCGCCAGCTTTTCCAGGCACTCCCGCGCCTCTGTGAGCCGCCGGTCGTCGATCAGGTTGTCCAGCAGCCACATCAGGGTACAGCGATTCTTAGGATTGCGCCGGCAGTAATCGCTAAACCAGCTGATCAGGGCGTGGTGGTTGCGAAAATCCCAGTCGGGGATATAGCTGCCCCAGGCGTTCGCAAGTTCGCTGACGGCATCATGGTCCCCGCCGGTCTTTTCCACGGCTTCCTTGCCGTACTTCACGGCCAGCAGGCGGTACTGCTCAGCCTGGCTGTTGTAAAGCTTGGCCAGCAGCGTGATAGCCTGGCCCGCGTATTCAGACTTCTCGGCGAAGGCGTTAAGCTGCTGCTCCAGCTGCCGCTCCCCGGCCTCGTCGAACATGCCATGGCTGTAGATCTGGTTTTCGATGCGCTCCATCTGCTGCTCAGGCGCCATGGCGAACAGCTGGTCGATCGTGACGCCGAAGTAGACGGCAATCTGCGGCAGCATCTGCACGTCCGGCATGCTGGTGCCGCGTTCCCATTTGCTGACGGACTGCGCGGTCACGTTCAGCGCTTCCGCGAGGGCTTCCTGTGTGATGCCCCGGTTTTCCCGTAAACGACGGATTTCTTTCCCCATTTCCATGATGGAGACCTCCTTTCTGTTACGGCTTCATCCTACCAGATCAAACGACAGTATAACAGCGATTGTTACGACAGGCGACTCGCGCGTCAGTTGAATTGGTCTGTGCGCAGCGCCGGCGGGTCATTCCGCTTTCTTCGGGAACACCTTGATGAGGTAGAGCAGGTATCCGCCTAGGAGCACGACGATCAGCGCGATATTGAGCCCCATTTCCAGTTTGGGGTCCATGGCGTTTTGTCTTGCAAACGCGCCGAGGGCGTTGTTGACAGCATGGAACACGATGCATGGGATCAGCGATCCGCTGTGCAGGAAGATCAGCACCAGTACGAAGCCGACCAGAACGGCAAATATGATCTGAACCGCGCTCGACGTGAGGTCGCGGCCGCTTCCGTTGAAGAGGTTCACGATATGGCCGAGGCCGAAGGTCAGGGCCGAGACAATGACCGCTGTCTTCAGGTTGTCCTTCTCCATCGCCCTGAACAGCAGCCCGCGGAAAATGACCTCTTCCAGGAAGCCCACGCAGCACATGCTGATCACATAGCACACCGCACCGGCCGGACCGTAGGGCAGGCTGAATCCACTCCACAGCGCGCTGGACGCGATGACGGCCAGCGGCAGATAATACAGGAAGCGTTTTGCCGGAACGCTGGGGCAGCAGAAACCGTATTTGACGCTCAGCCCGTTTTTCCGGATCCAGAAGAACAGGACCAGGGACATCGCCACATGCAGCGCGGCGGTGACGGACTTCGTGATGCCGACGCTCTCTGAAAGCTGATCGGCCAGGCTGCTCAGGACCACGTATGCCACGATCCACAGAATCGCAAAGGTGATTTCGCTCTTTTTGTACAGTTTTGTCATGATCATTTCATCCTCTCCAATCCTTCCGCCACGGCGATCAGCGCTCTCCGAGCTGCGTCGGGATCGTATTTCATAGCATTGTTGGCGATCAGGCTTGCGTAACCGTGGACCATAGCCGCCAGAGGTTCAAAAAAGGCGGCGGCGTCCTCTGCGGACAGGCCTTCTTCCGAACTGACGGCGGCAAGGATGCCGGCAACCTCCGGTGAGCGGATCAGCTCTTCCAAACTGAAGCCCGCAAAGCGCCCTGACTGGAAGAGGAAGCGGAACAGCTGCGGCTCTTCCTGCGCGAACCGGATGTACCTGAGCCCGATCTCCAGTAGATCCCCGCCTGCCAGAAGATATTCGCTGTGGAAGGCGTCCGCCCGCCGGTACGTCAGGTCTTTCAGAATGTCCAGGTTGGGGAACCGGTACATGATCGGTTGTGTGGAACAGCCGAGGAAGGCAGCGAGGTTCCTCGCGGTCAGGGCTTCGTGGCCCTGCTCCCGGACCAGCCGGAAAGCACCTTCGATCATGTCCTCCTTGGTCGTCGTCGGTTTCTTTGGCAAGCATGTCACCTCCGAATACTATAACGTATGTTATTATATCTGCATGGCCGTACCTTGTCAATAGATTCGGCCTGTATGAATTGCTTTTTGACCCCGGTGCTGATATAATCAGTCATGTGATCAGAAGCTGTTCGATGTCTGCACGGGTTAAAGTGAAGGGAATGCTTCGTATATTGCAGAATTTGAAATATGAGTTTTCAGCTGACCACTCATGATGAAAGAAGGAAATGCCACGATGCGTCTCTTTATTGCCCTGGAGCCGTCGCCCGTGTTCCGTAACGCGCTGGCCCTGCTGCAGGACCGGCTGCGCGCTGCCGGGGTGACCGGGCGTTATCTGGAGCCCTCCAACCTGCACCTGACGCTGGCGTTCATTGGGATGTGGCCGGAGGATGTCACAGGGCTCCTGCCGCCTGTGGAACAGCCGTTTTCTCTGACGCTCTCGCATTTGGGTTACTTCCCGGAAGCGGACGTGCTGTGGGCGGGGGTCGGGCCTTCAGACGCGCTGGACAGTCTGGCCGGGCGCGTCCGGCGAATGCTGTCGGACGCTGGGATCCCGTTTGACCGCAAGCCCTTCAACGCACATATCACGCTGGTTCGGAAGCCGTCCGTGCCGGAGGCGGCGAGCCTTCCGGATATCGAAGTGCCGCCCACCGAAATGGAGGTGCGCGACGTTTGCCTTTACCGCTCCGACCGCGGCGAAAAAGGCATGGTCTATACGGTGATCGGACACAGCAATGAACGGATCATGGGGGAGAAGACGAATGCTTGAAGCTTATTTCGATATGCCGTACTGGGTCGTGGACATTCTGCCCGAACAGGTGCCCGAGGGGAGCCGCGGGCAGTATTTTGCTGTGGAGGAATACTATCTGCAGCCCGGGCGAATGGACGCACTTCACCGGCGTTTTGCGGACATCCTGCTGAAACTGAACTGCTACTGCGACTTCCGGGTCTCCAAGCCGGACGGGAGCGATTTTGGCTGCAACCCGGAGCCGGAGTGCCTGACTACCCTACTGTGCAATGAGCATGCGGACCTTTGCATCCACCTGCCGGATGAGGATGCTCTGATCACCGTGAATCACGACGACACCTATATGACGGTCTATCATCCCTCGGATTCCCTGCGCGAGCGTCTGGCGCTGCTGGCCCTGGCAGAAGGCCTGTTTTTCTGGCAGCCGCGCGGGGCAGTGGAGTGCGGCAAAAGCTGAGGGATGATTCTGAACATTAAAATCAGCAGGGGCGGATCGGGTTGATCCGCCCCTGCGAGGTATATTATAGAATAATCACTCGATAAATGATGATATTCAGAGACTGCATTACGCCCTGTTCTCTTTCTCAATCGCTTCCCACAGGCCGTTGATGTAAGCGGCGCCGAGGGCGCGGTCGTACAGGCCGTAGCCGGGGCGGCCCCGCTCGTCCCAGATCATGCGCCCGTGATCGGGGCGGATGTAGGTGTCCGGGCAGG
>JAFRNK010000004.1 GCA_017430225.1 Clostridia bacterium
ACGACTTTGGTGGGCAGCTAGCTGCCCACCAAAGAAACAGCAACTCTCTTCCGATGCGGCCTCTCCATTGGCTTTCTCCGGTGGATGTCCTGCATAACTTCACTGTCCAAAATGTTTGACAAACCTACAAATTTTACATTTTCAGCCATGCGGGAAGAAGATCTTCCGCACTGAAGCTCCAGTCTGTCTCACCCGCTATTTCATTGTCCGCGGGTTCGTCCGCCGCCTCGGCGCCGAGCTTCTCGTCCTGCCGGAGTTTTACGGCCTCTTCCCACGCGGCCTGCAGCTGCGGGTCGGTCATGTCACCGAGTTCAAAGTACTCAGCTGCCAGTTCTTCCGGCATTTCCACGACCACGTCCGGAGTCAGGCCGACCTTGTGCACCACCTGGCCGTCGGGCATGAAATACTGCGCGAATGTCACCTGCATGCCGTCCTCGTCGCCGTCCACGCCGCTCAGGGGAACGACGTACTGCATGATCCCCTTGCCGTAGGATTGGGTTCCCAACAGGCGCGCCCGGCCTGCTGCGCGCAGGCTGCCGGACAGGATCTCAGAGGAAGAAGCCGAGCCGCCGTTGATCATGATAACCAGCGGGATATCGTCTTTCCCGTCTTTGGTGTAAGTCTCATTCCGGTTGCCGAAGCGGTCCTCGGCATAGAACAGGAGTTGCTTGTCTACGAAGAGATCGGCAATCTTCTCCGCTGCGTCCACCCAGCCACCGCCGTTGTCCCTCAGGTCGACCACCAGCGCGGTCGCGCCTTGTTCACGGAGTTCCTTGAGCGCTTGCGTAAAGCTTGCCACGCAGTCGCCCGCGAAATCGTACAGGATGATCAAGCCGACCTGATTATCAAGCATCGTCGATTCGACCGTGTTGACCGTGATCACGCGGCGGCCGACTGTAAACACGATGTTCTCGCCCTTGCGGACGACTTCGATTTCAACGGTCTCCGCTTCCTTGCCGCGCATCAGGTTGGCCGCGTCCTGCATGGTTTCGGCAGTAACGGTCAGGTCGTCCACGCGGATCAGCCTGTCGCCCTTCTTCAGGCCCGCTTCCTGTGCCGGTGTATCCTTGAAAACGCGGCTGATGGTCACAGTATTCGCGGTAAAATCCGCCAGCATCTGGATGCCAACGCCCGCGTACACGCCTTCGTCGTCTTCCCACATCTGCTTCCAGCTCTTGGGATTATAATAGAAGGTATAGTTGTCGCCGAGACCCTGAAGCATCCCCCAGATCGCGTACTCGAGCATCGCGCTCTTGTCGGGCTCTTCATAATAATACTCGTCGACCACATCCATGATCTCTGCGAGCTTGGCAAACTGCTTGAGCGAGTCAACCTCCGCTTTCAGGCGGTCATACTCGTCCTTCGAGATCGTGACTTCATCCGATTTATTAAAAAAGCTGAACAGGCTGTCCCCCACGGCGAAGGCGCTTCCGCCGGACGCGCAGAGGAGACACAGGATCATGATCAGGCTGACGATACGGCAGACTTTGGACATACTTTTTCCTTCTTTCACTTGATACACTTCTTCATTTCCATCAGCATCCTGAACGTGACGGCATCGTCGAACCGCCTCAGGTCCAGGCCGGTGATTTTTTCAATCTTGTCGAGGCGGTAAGTCAGCGTATTGCGATGGATATACAGCTGCCTCGCCGTGTCCGAGAGGTTCAGGTCCTTCTCAAAAAACATGCTGACCGTTTCCAGCAATTCCTCGCTGAACAGCTTTGCATTCTCCGCGTTGAACAGCATATAGTAATACTTTGCCGCCACTTCCGGATCGAGTTCGGACAAAAAGCGCGGCATCAGCATACGCTCATAGTCGAATACCGTCTCTTTCGGCAGGAATAGCTTCCCGACCCGAAGCGCTTCGCACGCCTGCTCATAGGACGTATGCAGGCCGACGATATCGCTCGCGCAGCCGCCGACGCCGATCAGTACGCTGCAGCCCGATTCGCTGAGCGCGGATTCCTGGGCCGCGCTTGCATATTCCAGCAGGTCGGTGCGGTCGTCCACCGTACTCATATCCACCAGGTAGGCTACGGTGTTCCGGCCGACCGACACCACGGCGTCCGACGGTCCGGCCGGCAGGATCGTACGCATTGTCCTCAGGAAATCACCGTGCCACTGCGCTTCCGTTTCCATCACGAGCACGCAGCGCGGGCGCTTGCGGACGATGCCGTTCGCATTCAGCGATTCCGACAGTGCCTGATCGCCGTCTTCCGTCAGCAGTAGCTGCCGGTATAAATGCTCCGGCCCCGCCGCGTCAGGATAGATCTCAAGCAGCTCCGCGAGCATCGCGTCCGCCATCGTCAGGGCATCCGCGGCATCGGTCTCGTTCGCGGCGTTGATGACCCACACGTAATCGCCCGCCGCTTCGCTGCGCAGGAAGCCCTGGCCGAATTCATACAGCGGCTCCCCCGCTGCCAGCGCTTCCGGCAAGTACACGGGTTCGCCGTCGTCGGACAGCAAATTGCTTCCCTGTTCGTCCGCCAGCGCGATCGGTTTCCTCAACCGCGCGAACAGCGTCTTCAGCCGTGCGACCAATCGTTCGTCCATGGTTCTCCCGTCTCCTCCGGCTCGTCGAGCGCGGCATCTTCTTCCGCGATGTTCAGCAGGGTATTCAGGCGCCCGGCGCCCGAAGCGTGAAACCGCGCAATCTCGTCCCGGCTCAGCACCGTGTCCGTGCCCATACAGGCGTCACAGCGGTAATCGCAGGCCGGGCAGTGGCAACCAAGAAACGCCCCGCCTTCCTGCTGGATCATGTAAGCCCCGCAGTTCGGGCAGCCGCAACGCATGGCAGCCGGCTCCTCAGTACAGCGGATAGCGCGCGGTCAGACGCTCGGTCATTGCACGCACGCGCGGGATCGCCGCTTCGCCTTCACGGATCAGCAGGCCGATCGCGTCCGCGATTTCCCGCATATCCGTTTCGACGAGGCCTCGGGTGGTGACCGCCGGGGTACCGATGCGCAGACCGCTGGTCTCCGTGGGCTTGCGCTGGTCGCGCGGCACCATGTTCTTGTTGACGGTGATGTGCGCTTCTTCCATCCAGTTTTCAAGCTGCGCGCCGGTGATATCGGTATCGCAGAGGTCAATCAGAATCAGGTGGTTGTCCGTACCGCCGGACACCATGCGCACGCCGTTCATGCGGAGGCCCTCTTCGAGCGCTTTCGCGTTCAGCACGATCTGGTGCTGATAGCGCTTGAAATCCTCGCTCATGGCTTCCTTAAAGCACACGGCCTTCGCGGCCACGATGTGCATGAGCGGTCCGCCCTGGGTACCCGGGAAGATCGCCTTGTCGATCGCCTTCGCGTGCTCCTGGCGGCAGAGAATCATGCCACCGCGCGGGCCGCGCAGCGTCTTGTGCGTCGTGGTCGTCACCACGTCCGCGTACGGGATGGGCGACGGATGTTCACCCGCGGCGACCAGGCCCGCGATGTGCGCCATGTCCACCATCAGGTATGCGCCGACCTCGTCGGCGATGGCGCGGAAGCGTTCAAAATCGATGACGCGCGGATAGGCGGACGCGCCGGCCACGATCAGCCTCGGCCTGATCTCCAGCGCCTTTGCCCTGAGCCCGTCATAGTCGATGCATTCCGTTTCAGGATCGACGCCGTAGCTGTCAAACTGGAAATACTTGCCGGAGATATTCACCCGGCTGCCGTGGGTCAGATGCCCGCCGTTGTTCAGGTTCATGCCCAGCACGATGTCGCCGGGCTTGAGCAGCGCGAAATACACAGCCATGTTCGCCTGGGAACCGCTGTGGGGCTGGACATTGGCGTGGTCCGCGCCGTACAGGGCTTTGGCGCGTTCCCGCGCGAGCTCTTCGGCGACATCCACATGCACGCAGCCGCCGTAATAGCGGTGCCCCGGATAGCCTTCCGCATATTTATTGGTCAGGATGCTCCCCATGGCCGCCAGTACGGCCGGGGATACAAAGTTTTCAGAAGCGATCATTTCCAGGTGGTTTTCCTGGCGGGCCGCTTCAGCATAGATCACATCCGCGATTTCGGGATCGGTATTTCTCAGGCACTCAGGGATCGGGAGCATAGGTGTTCCTCCTTGGGTTCATTCAGCCATCCGACTTCATGAAAGATATAAAAATACCGCCATACGGACAGACAGAACCGCGGCACATGCGCCTTGTGCTTACTGCTGCTTCCTTTCGGACCTGACAGGGTTCACACCGCTGCATCGCACGGAGCCCATCCGCATAACGGCAAAATGATTATAACCGAAATATCTCGAAAATGCAATAGTTTTGATTTGTAAAATGAATGAGGATGTTGCTGAAGATCATCAGCAACATCCCCTCTCTTTATAAGTGTATTGTTTTTTCAAATAGATTGTGCAACGACGAGTGTCAAGCAATCAGAAACTCCGGGAGGTTTGGAGGGGGCCGCAGCCCCTTCAAATGTAATCCGCAGCAGCGACATGTGCGGTGCGAGGAGCATTTTTGCGAAGCAGAGCTTGCCCTGCGAGAGCAAAAATGCTTTCCTTGCGCCTTTTCCGCCCGGGAGTCCCAAAGGGACGAGAGGAAAAGGCGTTTTTGTCGATCAAATGGAGTATCCATTTGATCGAAGGGGTTGTGCAACAACCCCGCTTCATTTGTCAGGCACCTTCCGGATAGTCGCCTTCGAAGAGATTGCGCTGTGTGGCGCGGTCGGCGATACCCGTAGCCCTGAGGCCGTGGTCCTGCTGGTAGGCGAGTACGGCGTTGTGGGTATTCATGCCGTAATTGCCGGTAATTGTATTTTTATAGTATCCCTGCTTTTTGAGTTCCGTCTGCAGGCGCTTGACAGGTTCGCCGGTCAAGCCCATGCGGAGCACCAGATAGTCGGAGCCTTCCGGACCCTCGGTGACCGTAACGTAATCAGGCGGACTGGTCTTCGCGATATTGGGCGTTGAAGTCATCCTCGGGGTAGCGGTCGGGCGCGGAGTGCGGGTCGGAGCCGTCGTCGGTTCGGCCTGGTAAATCGTCCTCTGCACGGACGCGCTTGCAATACCGTCCCTGCGCAGGCCGTAGTCAGCCTCGAAGGCCATGACCGCGTTATAGGTCGTCGCGCCGTATTTGCCGTCGGAATTGCCCTTGAAGTATCCGAGTTTGCGCAGCGCCGTCTGCAGCGTCTTGACCGGCGTTCCGCTGCTACCCATCTGCAGAACCGGGAACTTGCCGGCTGGCGCTTCTGTGACCTTGTGATAGGAAGGCGGATTCGTCACACGCGGCGTCGCGGTCGGAACGTTCCTCGGCGTAACCGTGATTCTGGGCGTCGCGGTCCTGCGCGGTACCGCGGTGGGTCTTACGGTGGCCCTGGGCGTCGCCGTTCCCCTGCTGGTCGCGCGCGGGCTCGGGGTCGGCGTGCGGTTGTAGCGTCCGCCGTACAGCAGCTCCTGCATGGCCGTATTGGCGATGCCGTTCTTCTTGAGCCCGTTATTGGCCTGGAAGTTCATGACCGCCTGATAGGTCGTCGCGCCGTAGCGGCCGTCCGCCGTACCCTTGAAGTAGCCGCCCTTCTTGAGCGCCTGCTGCAGCTGGGTCACAGGCGCGCCGCTGTCGCCCATCTTCAGGCTGATGTAGTTGGAGCCGACCGGCGGATTGGTGACCGTCCGGTAAGCGGGCGGGTTCGTCACTGCCTTCGGCGACGGGGTCGCCGTCGGCTTCAGGCCGAAGAGCAGCTTGTTGGTCGCGTCGTTCGCGACGCCGTTCGCCCTCAGACCGTTCGCCTTCTGGAAGGCCACGACGGCGTCATAGGTCGTCTGGCCGTAGCGGCCGTCCGCCTTGCCGGTGAAATACTTGGCTTTCTTAAGCGCGTTCTGCAGCTGGGTGACCGGCGAGCCGCTGTCACCCATGCGCAGGGTGATATAGCTCGATCCGATGGGCGGATTGGTGACCGTCCTGTAGCTCGGCGGGTTGGTGCCCTTGCTGCCCGCAGGCGTCGCGGTCGGCTTCGCGCCGTATAGCCGGTCCAGCGTCGCGGATCCGGCTACGCCGTCCACCTTGATGCCGTTGGCGTGCTGAAAAGAGCGCACGGCTTCGAAAGTGCTTACGCCGTATTTTCCGTCCACGGTCCCACTGTAGTATTTTGCCCGCTTCAACGCGGTCTGCAGCACCCGGACCGGCGCGCCTTCATCCCCCAAATGGAGGGTGGCGTAGCCTTTTGCGGGGTTGGTGACCGTTTTCCATTGCGGCGGGTTGGTAGCGCCCAACTCGGCGATCTTGCCGGGTTGGGCGGTTGCTTTGCCAATGCTTGCTTTTGACGGATCGTACCGCTTCGGTGTGCCCGTGAACATGAGCACCAGCGTACGTCCGCCGGCAATGCCGTCAGCCTTCATGCCGTTCTGGGCTTGGAATTCCTTGACGGCCACTGTGGTGTTCGCGCCGAAATCGCCGTCCACCGTACCGGTGAAATATCCGAGCGCTTTCAGCTTGCGCTGCAGCGTTTTGACCGCCTCGGTATCCTTGGCGCCTTCTTTCAGGCTGATGCCGATGATGCCGGAAGAGGTCGCTGCCTTCCGCGCGTTGGCGTTGTACATGGCGTTCAGCGTCTCAGCGCCGGCGATGCCGTCCGCAGTATCCAGATTGCGGCTCTGGAAGGCGATGACCGCCTGCTCGGTGATCGCGTCGAATTTGCCGGTCGCGACGCCGTTCAAATAACCCAGGGAAATCAGCCTGCGCTGCATGGTCATCGTGGCGGCGTTGTTGGAGCCGCGCTGGAGAATCAGGTTCTTGCTGATGCGCGGAGTCGCGGTGGGCCTGGGTGTAGGCGTCGCGCTGGGCCGCGCCGTCATCTTGGCGTTCTGCAGCGTTTCCAGCGTCTTGTCGCCGGCGACACCATCCGCGGTCAAACCGTAAGCGCGCTGGAAATTCGTGACTGCCGTCTTGGTCGCGGCGCCGTAATCACCGTCGATGTTGCCCGAATAGAAGCCCAGGCTCTTCAGCTTGCGCTGCAGTTCACGCACAGCCTGGCTTCCCTTGACGCCGAAGCGCAGCACGCTGCTCGTGGGCGTCGGGGTCGCCGTCGGGCGGGGCGTATTCGTCACCGGCGCCGGCGTGTCTTCAACCTTTGTCGTCGGGATCGAGACGATCACGCCGCCGATCCCCTCCGCCGCCTGCGTGGTTTGCTGCGGTACCGCGGTCATGCCCGCGGCGCCGGGCTCCATCACGATGCGTCCGGGTGTAGCCGTCACCATCAGGGGCGTGCCGGTCGGCTGCGCCGTCACCGGAGCGTTCGTCTCATAAACCGGGTAGGGTACGTTATTCCCCTGTGCCGATTCATTTCCGCTCTGGATAATATCCGGTTCCACATAGCAGCCGCTCAGTACAATAGATACGATGAGCAGCATCGCTGCGAACAGAACCGTTCGCTTGCCCGCGCGTTTCATGGGTCAATCCCCGTCCTTCCTGTCGTTGTCATTCGTCATATCTTCAATGGCTTTGCCTTCAAACTTCCATACATCAAAGCCCAGCTTTGCGGCTGCCGCGACGTTATCGGCGTTGTCGTCGACAAACAGCGCGTCCTGGGGTCGGAAGCCGTAGCGCTCGCACAGCAGTTCGAATATCCTCGGCATCGGTTTGAGAATATTCTCGCGGCCCGAAACAACTCCGCCGTCAAAATAATCGAAAATCGGGAAGTGTTTCATGGTGCGCTCAAACATCGGCGTTCCGTAATTGGTGAGGTAATAGAGCTTCTTCCCCACGCGCTTCAGTTCCGGCAGCAGCAGGGATCCTGAATACAGACGTTCATACCGGTCGAAATGTTCCAGCAGTTCGCACACTTGCAGGTAATCTTCGAGGCTGTCCGTATGGGCCGCGTCGCACATCATCCTGGCCAGCTTCCCGACCGTCAATAGCCCGGTATCCATCCAGAACCACAGGCCACTCTCGAATACGCCGCGGTACAGGGCGTCGCTGAACCCGAAACCGGCGGCAATCCTCTTCGGATCAAACTCGACCAGAACATTGCCGACATCGAATACGATCACGTCGTGGCGCAACAGTCGTTCATCCATCCGGGTTCACCTCAACCATAAGCATAACATAATTCACTCACAATTACAATCTTTTGTACAAAATTTACGATTGACATCCGCTTTTGCCATAAATCTGACGCCGGACAGACGCCCGCCCCGGCAAAAGCGTCACTCCACACCGATTTTTTCTATACCTTTGAGGACGTCCGGCTCACGGATATCACGCACGCTGGTGTACAGCTTCCTGGTCAGCACCGCGCCGCCCCGGTAATACAGGCAGATGAAGGGGCAGTCCTTCGCGAACAGCTGCTGGATCAGCTGCAGGGTCTGGCGATAGTTGTACTGGTTTGAACACGTGCGCAGCGACGTGATCAGGTCGTTCATTTCCTTCGTCTTATAGCGCCCGTAGTTGCCCGTATTCGGGCCGTAGAGCAGGAAGCCCGGATCCGGGACCGAATCCATCTGGTATGCCGCCAGACACAGGTCGAAGTTCCCGGCCTGCAGGCGTTCTTTCGCCAGCGCGAAGGAAACGAGATAGACACGCACCGTGATGCCCGCTTTCGAGAGCTGGTCGCGGATCTGGTTCGCGGTTTCCACGCGGACGGAGTTTTCCGCTTCCTCGTATACCCACAGGCGCAGGGAAAGGTCGACGCGCTTGCCCTCACGGATCATGTCACGCACACCGTCTTCATTCGTATCGATCCAGCCTGCCTCGTCCAGCAGTCGTTTGGCCTTTTCAAGGTTGTATACGAAATAATCTTCCTGGTCGGCGTCGCTGGGGTCGTAGTACATCCAGGTGCCGCGCGGAAAAGGCGTGTCCGTCCTGGATGTCATGCCGTAATAAGCGTTATTCGACAGCGCGTCCGGATCCAGCGCGTAGCGGATCGCCTGCCGCACCCGGACATCCTCCAGCTCATACGAGTTCATGTTCAGCAGGAGCGTTTCCAGCTGGCGGGTCCGGTAATCGATATTCACGCTGCTAACGCCGCCGCGGTACTGGGCAGTCGTGACTGAGCGTGTGATGATCGCGTCCACACGGTTGTACTCATAGTCCGCGGTCAGGTCCTTGTTGGTCGCGGCAAAAAAGGCGTTGATGTACTTGACCTGCGGTTCCTCGCCCCACCAATGATCGTTATAGGAAAGGTAGAGATAATTCGCAGGGCTGAACGCCTCGGCGCGGTAAGGGCCCGAGCCGATCGGGTACTCGAACTGCACCTCGTCGGCTTTCAGGATCGGGAAATTCATCGCGTAGATGACACCGTAATAGGGTCTCGACGCCTTGATGACCACCGTCAGCGCGTCGTTGGCCTGCGCGGAGGAAACGACATACTTGAGGGAAGCGTAAACACCGTGGTTCTCCGCCGTCTCGTCCTTCGCGAGCCTGATGATCTCGTTGACGGTCGCCGCGACGTCATAGGCCGTCAGTTTAGTGCCGTCGCTGAAATACACGTCGTCGCGGAGGCGGAAGGTCCAGCTTTTGCAGTCGTTGCTGGGCATCCACTCCGTCGCGATATACGGTTCCGGCTCATAGTTGTCGTTCAGCCGGATCAGGCTTTCGTACATCAGGCTATGCAGGGACTGGAAATCCCTTTCCAGCGCCCACAGCGGGTTCAGATAAGTGGTCTTCACGGAGATCATGCCGACCGAAAAAGTATCAGACGTCAGCTCCTGCGCCTGCGCTATGCTCATACAGACCGCCAACACGAGCAAAACTGCCAGCAGCGTCCTGATAATAGTGTTCGCAATAGATCGCATATGAATCCACCACCTTTCTTGCATAATCCCGGGTTGACTGGGTCGGGATCTCGCTGTATTTCAGCGTCCTGTGATCCGAGGAATATTTGTACAGCCAGTAGTCCACGTTGTTCGGCCCCGCGTGGTAAGCGCAGGCGACCAGTACCGGGTCGCCGCCGTAGCGGTCGGAGAGAATCCGCACGTAATTGGCGCCGATACATACGTTGATATCGGGGTCGTACAGGTCGTCGTCCGTAATCATACGTCCATCGTAAGCTGTTCCCTTTACATAGGTTTTTGCGGACGGGATCAGCTGCATCAGCCCGCGCGCCCCGGTCGAGGCGACGTACGCCTCGGGGTTGTAGCTGCTCTCGTTCAGGATGATCGCCGCCAGGTAAGCGGGCCGCAGCCCGTATTCGGCTGCGTATTTCTCGATCATGCCGCGGTATTTGACCATCGTGCGGTAGACGCGGCGCTCGTACACCGCCCGCTCTTCCGCGATCGCGGCCTTCTGGTCTTCCAGCCGGGCCGCGCTGACCAGCATCAGCACGAGCGAAACGAGCAGCACGATGCTCATCGTGCAGATCACGATCCATTGCAGCCGGCTCAACCTGACGCCCGTGCGCCGCGCGGCGCGACGCCTCGTCGGCACTCTCTCCGGTTCAGCCGTTCTGCGCATCGTTCCGCTCCCTGTCAATCCGTTCAAGCAGTTCTTCGTACATTGCAGATACCTTCGCCGCACTTTCGTCCTTCGTCCCGCGCGTATCGATATAGCGGTCCGACCTGCGGCGTTTCTCCCATGCGCTCATCTGGCTGCCGATCCTGCTTTCCGCTTCCGCGCGGGTCAGTGCATCGCGTGCCATCAGCCGCTCCAGCTGCAGTTTTTTCGGGATCCAGGCGCACCAGACCTCGTCGCAGAGCCGATCGAAACCGGTCTCAAAGAGCAGCGGCACGTCCAGCACCACGACCGGCGCGCCTGACTTCTCCGCCTCGGCGATCTGCGCCTGCATCTCGTCGAAAATCAGCGGATGCGTGAGGGCGTTCAGTTTCGCGAGGGCTTCGGGATCGCTGAACACCAAAGCGCCGAGCGCTTTGCGGTCCAGTTCTCCGTCCCTGACGTAATCCGCGCCGAACGCTTCGCGGATTCGCGGTATGGCCGCCCCGCCCAGCGCGGTCACCGCGTGCGAGATCCGGTCCGCGTCCACTACGGGAACGCCTTTCCCGCGCAGCGTATCGCTCAGATGGCTTTTGCCCGTCGAGATCCCGCCCGTCAAACCGAGAATGTAGCTCATTTCGTTTCAAACCAGCTCTTTCCGGTTTTCACTTCCGCCAGGAGCGGCACCTGCAGTTCAGTCACCTGTTCCATCGTTTCCTTCAGCAGTGCCGCCGCGCGGTCCGCCTGGTCCTCCGGCGCCTCGATCAGCAGTTCGTCATGCACCTGCAGGATGAGCCGGCACTCCGGCAGCTCCCTGCGCAGCCGCTCACTGACCTGCACCATGGCCAGTTTGATGATGTCCGCCGCGGTGCCCTGTACCGGCATATTCATCGCCACGCGCTCGCCAAAGGCTTTGCGCGCGCCTTTTTCCGCCAGTTCCGGCAGTGGCCTCCTGCGGCCGAAGAGCGTTTCGGCATAGCCGCGCTCGTTCCCGTTCTGTTTCATCTGCTCCATGAACCGGTGAATGCCGGGATAACGCTCCAGATACCGGGCGATAAACTGCCCGGCTTCGCGCCGGCTCAGATGGATATTGCGGGCGAGGCCGAAATCGCTGATGCCGTAGACGATGCCGAAATTGACCGCTTTCGAGTTGGAGCGCATCGCGTGGGTGACTTCTTCCATCGGTACGCCGTACACTTCCGACGCCGTGCGGGCGTGGATGTCCTGACCCTTCCGGAACGCGTCGATCATCGCCGCGTCGCCGCTCATGTGCGCAAGCACGCGCAGTTCGATCTGGGAATAGTCCGCGTCCACCAGCAGGCAGCCTTCCGGCGCGATGAACGCCCGGCGGATCTCCCGCCCGAGGTCTGACCGCACGGGGATGTTCTGCAGGTTCGGCTCAGAGGACGAAATGCGCCCCGTCGCCGTGGCCGTCTGGTCAAAATTCGAATGTACGCGTCCCGAACCGTCAATCTTGCTGAGCAGTCCGTCGATATATGTTCCGTTGAATTTCACGTACGTCCGGTATTCAAGGATCGCGTCGATCGCCGGATGGTCATCCGCCAGCCCTTCCAGCGTTTCCGCGTCTGTCGAGTAGCCGCGCTGCGTCTTCTTGCCCGCGCGCAGGCCGAGCACCTCAAACAGCACGTGGCCCAGCTGCTGCGGAGAATTCAGGTTGAACCCGTCTACGCCGGTCAGCCTGTACACATCCGCCTTCAGCGTCTCGATCTTCTGCCGGTACTGCGCCCCGAGTTCCTCCAGGACTTCCCTGTCCACCAAAAACCCGCTGTCCTCCATGTCGAAAAGCACCCGGCTCAGCGGCAGCTCGATGCGCTGATACAGGTCGAGCATACCGTCCTTTGCAAGCTGCTTTTCCTGCTTTTCACGCAGTTGGCGAATGCCCGCGGCGTCCGCTTGAGCGTAATTTTCCAGCGCATAGGCCCGCTTGAGGGGATTCTTCAGGTATTCCGCGAGCATCGTGTCCCACCGGATATCCGGCAGGCTCAATCCGCAGTCCCTGAAACGGTGCATGAGGCGCTTGCCGTCATGCGTCATCAGCGGCTGATCCGCCAGTCCCCTGATCGCTTCCGCCGCTTCCGGCATGGACAGACCGTTGTCCAGCAGGGACTGCGCAAGCGGGATCTCAGCCGCCGCGTTTTCAGACGCGAGGCTGATCCTGTCGTCCGTAAACAGGATCGCGTCAGGCCCGTTCTTTTGCGCATCCAGCCACTCGCCGATCTCAGCCGCCGTCCGCAGCCGGACCGCTTCCGGAGCCGGCAATGCCGCTTCAGGCGCTTCTTCTGTCGCTTCTTCCGACACAGGCCAGATCTTCTCAGCCTGTTTGAGCACCGCGTTCAGCTGGTAGTGCCGGAGCATGGCCCGGCCGCCGTCGCCGCGCGCGTAAGCGCAGGCTTCGTAATCCGGCACCAGCGGCACTTCGGTGCAGATGCGCGCCAGTTCCTTCGAAAAGCGGCCCTGGTCGGCGAATTCACGCAGCTTTTCCCCCAGCTTGCCCTTGACTTCGTCCGCGTGCGCGAGCGTTTCTTCCAGGGTGCCGTACTGCTCCAGCAGTTTGACCGCGGTCTTTTCGCCGATGCCCGGGATACCGGGAATATTGTCGCTGGAATCCCCCATCAGGCCTTTCCAGTCGATGACCTGGTCCGGGGTGATGCCGTATACGTTTTTCACTTCTTCCGGGGTGAACAGCACCGTCTCGGAAATGCCCTTGCGGGTAAACAGCAGGCGCGTCTCCTCCGAAACCAGCTGCAAAGCGTCCCTGTCCCCCGTCAGGAGCAGCGTGTCGATCCCGCGTTCGCGGTTCAGACGGCTGACGGTGCCCAGGATGTCGTCCGCCTCGTAGCCCGCAAGCGCCATGACGGGGATGTGCATGGCCGGCAGCAGTTCCCGGATCAGTCCGAACTGGCTGACCAGCTCGTCCGGCGTCTTCAGTCGCCCGGCCTTGTATTCGGCGTACTGCTGATGTCGGAAGGTCGGCGCGTGCTCGTCAAAGGCAGCCGCGCAGTAAGCGGGCTCGTAGGTCTGGAGCACTTTGAACAGCATCATCAGGAAGCCGTGTACCGCGTTGGTCGGGACGCCGTCCGCGTCCATCGGCGGCAGGGCATGAAAAGCCCTGTGCATCAGGGAATTCCCGTCGACAATCAGAAACAGGGGCCTTGACATAGCTGTGCCTTCCTTTCCGTTATCCGTCAGAGTAGCATGCGGAGACGTCCGCCCAGATCATTGAACATATATTCCGACCCGCCTGTGGCCAGGAATCGCCACACCAGCCCTCCCAGCAGCAAGAGCACAATCAGCACGGCGGCGCCTACGCGCAGCGGGCTGATCGGGGCGTAGCCGCTGACCCTGCCCGTCTGGCCATTGATCAGCACGTGGCGCGGCTTCTTCCGGTACATAAAAGTACACAGGTATATGGGCAGCAGTGTCAGCTTGTAGCGGACATCATAGTGCGACGTCTGCACGGACTGCACCTGCGCTTCGTCTGCCAGCGCCAGAATCTCCCGTTCCGCCAGCGCGGCCATACGTCGGTCGACGATTCCCTGCGCCTTCTTCCAGTTTTCCTGCACGTCCACGTTCGGCTTTTCGCAGGCAAAACCCGCGATATACTCCGGCACATAGCGGGTGAGCCGGCTCATATGGTACGGCTGCACAGCGTCGAACAGTTCTCCGGGGATCCGGTCACTGCCTTCAGTCATCACGTTTTCAAGCCGTTCGTTGATCTGGCCAGATACCGTTTCCCAGCGCGTACCCTGTTCCGTCCGTGTCTCTGTGCGCTCCTTGCCGTCGCGGTCAGTGACCGTGTACGGGATCTTGAGGTCGTAATGGCGCCCCGTGCGCCCCATGTATTTCGACTCGGCGTCGTCAACATACGTCCAGCGCGGCTGGTATACGCCCGCAATGCTGTCCCGGACCGCTTCTTTCTTGACGGCGCGGCTGACGAATATATGCCCTTTCAGCCACTGGCCGAATTTCTCCTGAGCCTGTTTCCGCGTCAGCTGGAAGGGGATCAGGTTTTCCGGCGCGATGCCCGGCCCGCTCTGTTCCTCTGCCATAGCGGCGCTGCCGCAGTAGGGGCAGGTTTTCAGCACCGTCTCGCCTGTCAGGACAAACTCGGCTTTGCAGCTTTCACACCGCGCCACGCGGGTCTGGTCGTCCCAGGCCTGGTCTTCCAGCGGCGGGGCAAAACGGATATCGTACTCGTTCGGCGTCTCGCGCTCAGCCTGGAATGGTTTGAGCGCCCCGCAGTAAGGGCACTTCAGCCGCTGGGACGCGGGATCGAACACCATCCGACCCCCGCATGCGGGGCAGGAAAAGGGGGTGGGCCGGACCTGTTCGAAGTCAGACACGTTCCCTTCCCCCTTTACGAATCGCCGTTTCCGTTGAGCAGGCCTTCACTCATCATCTGAACATATTCATCCCGGGTGATGATCGTTTTGCGCGGCTTGCTGCCTTCGGATTCGGAGATGATCCCACGCTTGGTCATTTCGTCGATGATGCGGCCGGCCCTCGCGTACCCGATGCGCAGCGTGCGCTGCAGCATACTGATGGAGGTCTGTCCGTCCTGTACGGCCATGCGCACAGCTTCGCTCAGCAGGTCGCTGAACTCGCTTTCGCGCATATCGTTGACCGGTTCAGACGGCGTACCGGAATCGCTGCCCGTCTCTGTCGGGCGTTCGATGACTTCCTGAATAGCGTGATTGTAGTCCGGGCGGTAGCGCGCCTGGATGTTCTCGGAGATCCGGGCAACTTCGTCGTCGGTGACGAAGCAGCCCTGCACGCGCATCGGTTTGGACGCGCCGACGGGCAGATACAGCATATCGCCCTTGCCCATCAGTTTTTCCGCGCCGTTGACGTCGATGATCGTCCGGCTGTCGACGCCGCTGGACACGGTAAACGCGATACGGCTCGGGATGTTGTTCTTGATGACGCCCGTGATGACGTCCACGGACGGGCGCTGCGTCGCCAGCACCAGATAGATGCCCGCTGCGCGCGCCAGCGCGGCGAGGCGGCGGATGCTTTCTTCGACGTCTTTGCGGCAGACCTCCATCAAGTCAGCCATTTCGTCGATGATCAGGACGATGTGCGGCAGTCGCTCGTCCTCAGGCATCTTTTTGTTGTAGCCTTCGAGGTTGCGCACGTTCTGCTTGGAGAACTTGCCGTAACGCTCGAGCATTTCGTTGACGGTCCAGTTGAGGGCGACAGCCGCCTTCTTCGGGTCGCAGACCACGGGAATCAGCAGGTGCGGGATTCCGTTGTATACCTGCAGCTCGACCTGTTTGGGGTCGACCATGATCAGGCGCACGTCTTTGGGCGACGTACGGTAAAGCAGGCTGCAGACGATGGAGTTGATGCACACGGATTTACCGCTGCCGGTAGCGCCTGCAATCAGCAGGTGCGGCATCTTGGACAGATCGCCGATGATCGGCTTGCCCGCGATATCCTTGCCCAGCGCGACCGCCAGCGGCGAACGCGCGTTCTGCATTTCCGGGCTGTCCAGGACTTCGCGCAGGGTCACCGCGCCGACCTTGTTGTTCGGCGCTTCGATACCGATATATGAGGTGCCCGGGATCGGGGTCTCCAGGCGGAGGCGGTCAGTGCCCATTTCCAGCATCAGGTTGTCCAGCACGCTGGTCACCTGTTTGACCTTGACGCCTTCGGCCAGTTTCACCGCAAAACGCGTAATCGCGGGGCCGTGCGTGATCTCGCGCACCTCGGCATCCACGTTGAAAGTCTTCAGCGTACGCTCAATCTGCGCGGCGCGGTATGCGTCGTCCTGCGCCGAATCGGCGGGGTTGACCGCCTTGGGCAGGGACAGGAAATTCATGGGCGGCGGGACGTAAGGCCCGTTATGCACAACCATGTTCTGCGTCTTCGGCACTTCAGGCGTATTATCGAGGCGGCCGCCGGATTTCGGTTCAGCCACGGGCTTGATCGGCACATGGTCGAGCTTTAGCAGGTCGACGGGATCGGTGTGCACAGGTTTCGCCTTCCCGCTCTCCAACTGGCGGCGTTCTTCACGCGTCTTGTTTAGATTCTTCTGCAGTGCCTGAAGCTGTATCTGCCATTCAGACATCCCGGCGTCGTCAGGATCGTCGGTATTCTTATTCTCTTTGGCCGTCTCCGTCTTGGGCCGCGCGGCCGGTGCAGGCGCGGTTTTCGTTTCTGCCGCCTGCGTTTCGGGTTTCCGCTTCCTTGGCGGCGCGAACAGGTTTTCTTCCGTCGTTTCTTCTGCCTCAGGCTCCGTGCTTTGGGAGACAGGCCGCCTGTTGTCCTGCGCTGTCCGTTTCGTATCGCGGGCAGGAACTTCGGGCGCGGGTACGGAAGGCGCCGCCTGTTCCACGGGCTGTACAGCCGGTCTCCGGCGCGCGGGCTTTTCCTCTTCCCAGGGCAGCAGATCGTCAGCAGGGGGAACAGGCTTCTGCCTCACAGGATGGAGCGGTTCTTCCATCACATCGTACGCGCCGTCCGGATGCAGGACGAACGGCTCATGATACAGGTCATTCTGAGTATTCAGGGGCACAAAAGGCCCGGTCTGTACGGGCGCCGCTTCCTGCGGGGCATCCGTGCCGGGACGCATAAAGGGGTTTTCTTCAACAGGAACGGCGGGCGCCGCTTCCTCCTGCGGCTCGTCATAGATCCAGCGTACATTCGTATAAGGATTCGTCGGCGACGTATACTCCTGCCGCTGTTCCTGGATCGGCGAGATTTCAGGACCGGCCGGTTCCGGCCTGGCGGTCTTCGGGTGGTTCTCATACCGTTTCGTCCGCCAGCGTTCCAACAGGTCCGACGCGCCGCGGATGAGGCGGGTCGGCCGGATGTGCAGGAAAGCAAAGAGGCAGGCGAGGGTCAGTACGATCTCCAGAAGCCGGCTGCCGATCGACCCGAACAGGATATAAGCCGGGTAGGCGAAAACCTGGGACAGCGCGCCGCCGGCCGCCAGCGAGTCCATCCGGTACCCCCAGTTGAACAGTTGCTGGACATAGGCCGGGAAAGAAGCGGAAGCGAAAGAGCGCGATGTAAAGTGCTGGCTGTTATAGGTCTTGATATAATCCATCAGGCTCGGAGAGCCCTGCGTGGTAACGGTCGTCCAGCAAGTCAGCAATGCCAGTATATTCAGATACAGAAGCAGGGCAAAAACAGGCGCGCGAAAAGACACCCGGTGATAGCAGCTGACCGCGAGCGCCGCTCCCAGCCAGATCAGCAGGAAGGGCAGCGCGGGGTTCAGAAACCCGCCCAGGCCGCGCAGGTTGGAGCGGACCACGGTCAGCACATAGCTGCCGCCGCTCGCCACCAGGCTCAGCACCCCCGCGGTGCCCAGCGCGATCAGCAGGATGCCCAGCAGATAGCGCAGAGCCGTGCCCGGCGCGCTGGAGCGCACCGAGGGAGCCGGTTTTTTGCCTTTTGCTTGTTTGTTCGACATTCAATCTCCTAAGTTACAGAAGTTTTTCCAGCTGGTCCACCGTTTCGGCGAAGACCTGCATCGCCCGGTGCACCGGCGCGGGGCTGGACATATCGACCCCGTCCGTCTTGAGGGCCTCGATCGGCGGCACGCTCCCGCCCAGGGAAAGGAAGCGCAGGTGATCCTGCACCGCTGGTTCGCCTTCTTTGAGGATCCGGTCGGCGATGGTCACGGCGGCAGAGAAACTCGTCGCATACTTGTATACGTAGAAATCACGGTAGAAGTGCGGGATGCGCATCCACTCCCATGCAATCTCGTCGTCCACGTGGCAGGCGCCGCCGTAGTAATGCTTGTTGAGCTCCAGGTACGCTTCGCTCAGGGATTCCTTAGTCAGGGCTTCACCGCGCTCCGCCATCTCGTGGCTCTTCTTCTCGAACGCCGCGAACATGGTCTGGCGGATCACAGTTGTGCGGAAGGATTCGAGCAGGTCGTTGAGCAGGTACTTGAGCATCTCCGGCTGGTCTTTGTACTTCTGCTGCAGGTAGCGGTTCATCAGCACCTCGTTGCAGGTGGAGGCCACCTCCGCCACGAACAGGGAATATCCCGCCTTGGGGTAAGGCTGCGTCCGGTCGCTGAAGTAGGAATGCATCGTATGGCCAAGCTCGTGCGCCAGTGTCGACGCGGAATCCAGGTTGTTCTCAAAGTTGAGCAGTACGTAGGGATGCACGCCGTACACGCCGTTGCTGTATGCGCCGGAACGCTTGGCCTTGTTTTCGTACACGTCGATCCAGCCTTCGCTGAAAGCGCGGCGCAGCACGTCAGCGTATTCTTTGCCCAGCGGCTTGAGCGCGTCCAGCACCAGTGCGCAGGCATCCTCGTAGGTCATCGGGAGGTCGACGCCCTCAATCATCGGCACATACAGGTCGTACAGATGCAGATCGTCCACCTTCAGCAGGCGCTTGCGGATCTCCAGGTACCGGTTCAGCGTGGGCAGCGCTTCATCCACCTCTTTCAGGAGGTTCTCATAGACGCTGACGGGCACCTGGTCCGGCTCCAGCGCAGATTCGAGCGCGCTGCCGTAATGACGGACGCGGGCATTGAATACGTGCCGTTTGACCGAGCCGCTGTACAGTGCCGCGATCGTGCCGCCAAAATCGCCGTAGGTCTTGTGCATGCCCTTGAACGCCGCTTCGCGGACCCCGCGCGTACGGCTGCGCAGCAGCGCCTGGTACTTGCCGTGGCTCAGACGGACTTCGCCGCCGTCCTCGTCGGGCACGAGCGGGAAGGGCAGTTCCACATCCGAAAGCATGCTGAACGCGCTGTGAGGCGCGGAAAGGCTGTCGGAAGCCATGGCCAGCAGCTGTTCCTGCTCGGCGGGCAGCGTGTGCGCGCGGTTGCGCAGCACCTCGTCGATGAACACGGTGTAGTCCTGCATGTCGGGTTCACCCATCAGGGCTTTCAGCTGCTCCTCGGGCATCGCCAGCAGTTCGGGCGTCAGGTAGGACCCGGCAGCCTCTGCATTGACGGCGACCGTCTGCACGCGCCCGAGCCACGCCGTGAACGTGCCGTCGCTCCCGTCGCTGTCATGCGCCATCATCGCGTAGGAGAAGAGCTTCTCAATGCGCTCCATCACCGCGAAGTAGGTGCGGATATACTTTTTCGGGTCTTCGGCGACGTGGCCGCTGCCGGCCGCGATTTCATCCGCCATCTTGCCGACGGCGGCGAGTTCGTCTTCAAACGCCTGGGGCGTCGCAAAAATATCCTCAAGCTTCCACTGGTATTTCGGATCCATCTCGCTGCGGGCCTTTAGTTCCTTGCTCATCGGTTCTCCTCCTCAAATCTGTTCATTCTGTTCAATGGGCCACGGTTCGTATGTATTCGCCAGCCAGAGGATCTCTGCCTGGCTGTTGGTCTGTTCGCTCAGTCTGGTCTCGACGCTGTCCCGGTCACGGGTCCTCACCGCCAGGGTGACCTCAACATCCGCGCCGAAAGCCGTCTCCAGCACACGCACGGGCAGCATGTTCAGCTGATACTGTACCTTGTCCCACAGCGGGTAAGGGACGGACATAATTCCCTTCCAGGTATCCGCCATGAGCGCAATGCCCGCGGCCTCCAGCGCCAGCGCGCAGGAATGCGCGTACGCGCGCACCAGGCCGCCCGCTCCGAGCAGGATGCCGCCGAAATAGCGCGTGACGACCGCGCAGCAGTTGACCACCTGCCTGCGCCTGATCACGTCCATCATCGGCATGCCGGCTGTGCCGGAAGGCTCCCCGTCGTCACTGAAGCGCATCACGCCGGCGTTCCTGCCGATCACGTACGCGTAACAGTGGTGCGTGGCGTCGCGGTAGCGCGTGCGCTTGTCCTGCAGGAAGGCGAGCGCCTCCTCTTCGGTCTCGCACGGCGCCGCGTCGCACAAAAACCGGCTCTTCTGGACAATATACTCGTCCTGTGCCGGCCTCAGCAGCGTCAGGTACCCGTCCAACGGATTCCCGCCGCTCATGCCTGGGCGAAAGTCTCGTCCAGCAGGCGCATTCCCTTGCGGATCTCCTCCGGAGAAGACTTGGAGAAATTGAGGCGGAAGGTGTTCTGATGCCCGCTGTCCGGATAGAAATGCGTGCCGGGCACATAAGCAACGTTCTTCTCGACCGCTTTGGTGAGCAGTTCGGTCGCGTTCAGCCGCTCATCCAGGCTCGCGAAGATGAAGAGCCCGCCCTCCGGTTTGGTATAGGACGCCACCGTCTTCATCCGGCTGAGCTCGTCCAGCATCGTGTTCATCTGCTCTGCGTAAGGCAGGAGAATGCTGCGGATATGCGGCTCCAGCAGGCCGCGGCGGATGTACTCGGTGCACATGGCCTGGGTCAGGGACGCCGTATGCAGGTCGGACGCCTGCTTGGCGATCACGCACTTGCGCAGGATGCCCGGTTCCGCCGCGAGGAAGCCCACGCGCATGCCCGGGGAAATGACCTTGGAAAAACTGCCCAGGAAGACCACCCAGCCCGACTGGTCGAAAGACTTGATGGTCGGCAGTTCCTGCCCGGTATAGCGAAGGTCGTGGTAAGGATCGTCTTCCGCCACCACAACGCCGTATTCTTCGGCCAGCGCGGCGATCTTCTTCCTGCGTTCGAGGCCGAGCGTGCAGCCGGTCGGGTTCTGGAAGGTCGGGATCGTGTAGATCAACCTCGGATGGTATTCCCGGATCTTGGCTTCAAGGTCGTCGGTATCCATTCCCTCGTCGTCGCTTATGACCGGGATCAGGCGCGCCCGGAAGAGGCGCATGCTCTGCATGTTGCCCAGGAAGGTCGGATCCTCGACCAGGATCACGTCGCCGGGATTGATCAGCGCGGAAAGCAGCAATTGCATTCCCTGAGTGGAGCCGGTCGTCGGTAGGACGCCGTTCCTGGAAAAATCGATCCCGAAATGCGGCCCGGCATACTCACGCAGCGCTTCCAGGAAAGGCGGATAGCCTTCCGTCGCGCCGTACTGGAGGATGCGTTTTCCGTCCTGCCGCAATACATCGGCAGCGATCACAGCCATTTCAGCATCCGGGAGCGCCGACTCGGACGGGTTGCCGCCGGCAAAGGAAATCATCCCCGGCCTGGCCAGGAGCTTGAATATTTCACGGATCGCGCTGCCGGTCACGCCCTCAAAGCGGTCGGCAAACCGGATTTCATTTACGTTCATTTGAGAAGCCTCCATTTCGTCGGTCAGTTTGGCGCAGCGGTCGGACACGGAAGCGCTTCGGACGACATCAGCGTCCGATATGTCGCCTCACCCACGACGCCGTCCCGGTCAAGGCCGTTGACTTCCTGAAAGCGGATCACCGCGTCCCGGGTGCCCGTGCCGAATTTCGCGTCCGGATCGTACGGATAATAGCCCAATGCCTGCAGCCTTGCCTGGATATCGTATACAACCTGCCCCATCGCCCCGGTGCCGAGGTTCATTTTGGTCGGGCTGGGGGTCTGGCTGTCATATATATAGGAAACCTTTTTCGGCACGGCGCTGGGGGTGGGCGTCAGGCTGGCCAGATAGCGCGTTTCGCGGTCCTGGTTTCCTGCCCGGACCAGCAAAAAGACGCACGCTGCCATGAGTACTGCCAGGACGACCGCAAAGAGCACCGCCGAGGCTTTTGAGCGTCTGCGGGCCAAGCGCATCCCCCCTTTCTCAGCAACATATTCTATTATATCGCCGAATGGCGGTTTATGTCAAATGTTTGAATCATTATTACGAATTGTTACAGCTTTGTATCATTCGGTACAAATTTCAGTTTTTCATCTCTCAAACTTGACATTCATCGTGAAATGAGTATAATACATGTGAAAGTCGGTACTAACCCGACCAAATCTTATAGAAAGGGAGAATTCTCCATGAAAAAGATCCTTGCTATTGCATTGGCTGCTATGATGGTACTGTCCCTGTGCTCTTTCGCTTTGGCGGAAGACGCCAAAGGCGCTGACGTGAAAGGCACCGGCGTTGAACTGACCATTTATACGAACTCCGGTTCCTCCGGCCGCGCCGACTGGCTCAAAGAGCGCGCTGCCCAGGACGGCTACAAACTCACCATCGTTGAAGAAGGCGCCGGCGCCGTACAGCAGCGTCTGATCAACGAAGGCGCCGCGACCCCCTGCGACGTCGTATTCGGCCTGAACGCGATCATCTGGAACGACCTGATCGCCCGCGGCATCGTGATGTCCTTCGACGCTCCCTCCTGGGCGGAAGAAGTCAGCGCCGGCCTGAACGACCCGAACGGCTACTACTACGCCATCGTCAAGCAGGCCATCCTGCTGGCGTACGACACCAACCAGGTTGCTCCCGAAGATGCGCCCAAGGATTGGCCGGATCTGTGGGAGAACGAGAAATTCTGGGGCAAGTATGAATCCCAGATCAAACTGACCGGCGGCACCACCCGCAACGTCCTGGCCGGCATCCTGACCCGCTATGTGGATCCGAACGGCGAACTCGGCATCTCTGACGAAGGCTGGGCCGCTGTCGAAGCGTTCTTCGCTCACGGCACCCCCGTGGAAGACGGCGTAGACCTCTATGCGCAGATCGTCAACCCCGCTTCCCCCGTCCTGATGGGCCAGATGTGGTCTTCCGGCGCCGACCAGTATGACGGCCAGTACGGCACCAAGACCGGCTATGCCGTTCCCGAGTGCGGCATCCCGTACGCGGTCGAAGGCGTATCCATCATCAGCACCAGCAAGAACGTTGAAGAAGCGAAGCGCTTCGTCGAATGGTTCGGCTCCGCTCAGATCCAGGGCGAATGGAGCGAGAAGTTCAAGTCCATGCCCGCCAACGAGAAGGCCGCAGACAAGGCGCCCGCCAGCCAGATCGCGATGTGCTCCATCCCCGCTCAGGATATCGACTGGGCGCTGGTTGCCGCCAACATCGACGCATGGTGCGAAAAGATCATGCTGGAGTACATGCAGTAATCCGACCTGATCCGTTATATCGCGTTGCTGCCTGATAACGGCATTACACGCAAAATGCCTGGGGCAAGGGAGACCTTGCCCCGTTTTTTAAAGAATACGCAATAGGGAGGCTTCTGCATATGATTCTGCTCAAGGACATCGAAGTGCGTTTCGGTGATTTCACTGCCCTGAAAGACATCAATATCCACGTCGAGGAAGGCCAGTTCTACACCTTCCTGGGTCCGTCCGGCTGTGGGAAAACCACCACGCTGCGCACCATCACCGGCTTTATTGAGCCGGCTGCCGGTACGGTCACTGTAAAAGGCAAGGACATCACCCACGTTCCCGTCGAACGCCGCAACATCGGTATGGTGTTCCAGAACTACGCGCTGTTCCCGACGATGAGCGTTTATGAGAACATCGCGTTCGGTTTGAAGGTCAAAAAGGTCAATAAAACCGATATCGACCACCGCGTCAAGGAAATGGCAGCGAAGGTCGACCTGACCGAGACCCAGCTCATGCGCAAGGTTGCCGAACTTTCTGGCGGCCAGCAGCAGCGTGTTGCCATCGCCCGCGCCCTCGTGACAGGGCCTGCGATCATTTGTATGGACGAGCCCCTTTCCAACCTGGATGCCAAGCTGCGTGTCCAGCTCCGCA
>JAFRNK010000005.1 GCA_017430225.1 Clostridia bacterium
CTCCCAGGGCCAGAACGACAAGGTCGTCGTGGCTGTGACCGTCAGCGCGGACAAGATCGAGAAGGTCGAGATCGTCGCCCATCAGGAGACCCCCGGCATCGGCGCTCCCCTGACCGAGGAAGGCCTCGAAGGCGACACGCCTCTGGCCGTGCTGCCGCAGCGCATTGTGGACGCCCAGTCCTACAACGTGGACTCCGTCTCCGGCGCGACCATCACCAGCTACGCGGTGAAGAACGCCGTCAAGGAAGCCCTGAAGGCTGCCGGAGCGAATACTGACGAGTGGAAAGCCGCTCCCGCGAAGGCTGAACCTCAGGCTGTCGAGCAGACTGCTGACGTCGTTGTCATTGGCGGCGGCGGCGCCGGTCTGGCGGCTGCCATCTCCGCGTTCGAGAACGGCGCGGAATCTGTGATCATCGTTGAAAAGTGCGGCGCGGTCGGCGGCGATACGCTGGTTTGCGGCGCGATCTACAACACCCCCGACGAGCCCCTGCAGTCCGTGGAGACGATGACCGACGCGAAGCGCGCCACCATCGAAGCCGCGCTGGCCAAGGAGCCCGTGAGCGAAGCCCACAAGGAACTCCAGGACATCGTCCGCAAGGAATTTGATGAGTACAAGGCTGCCAACCGCACCGACATCTTCGACTCCGAAGCCTGGTATGCTCTGCAGACCTACGACGGCGGCGACGACGTGGCTGACCTCGATCTGGTCAAGGTGCTGACCTACAACGCCAAGGAAGGTTTCGACTGGATCGTGGCGAAGGGCATGCAGTTCTCCGACAAGATCGGCCAGGGCGCCGGCTCTCTGTGGCAGCGCACCCACACCTCCATCAAGCAGATGGGCACCGGCTTCATCACCACCTATGTGGAAACGCTGAAGGGCTACGGCGACAAGTTCACCAAGCTGACCTCCACCACCGCCAAGGCCATCGTCCGCAACGAAGAAGGCAAAGTGGTCGGCGTCAAGGCTGAAGACGTGAACGGCAACACCTACACCCTGACCGCCAACAAGGGCGTCGTACTGGCCACCGGCGGCTTCTCCGCCAACGGCAAGATGGCGCAGGAGTACAACACCACCGGGAAGTGGAACGACCTGAGCAACGTCAAGACCACCAACCGCAGGGCCTGCTCCCAGGGCGACGGCATCGCGATGGCGACCGAGATCGGCGCCGATCTGAATCAGATGGACCAGATCCAGCTGCTGTACCTGGGCAATCTGAAGGATGGCCAGCTGACCAAATACCCGACCCGTGTCGTCAACGGCACCGATCAGGAGATCTTCATCAACAAGGAAGGCAAGCGCTTCGTACAGGAAGACGGCCGCCGCGACCAGATCTGTCTGGCTTCCCTGCAGCAGACGGACGGCATGTTCTACTTCCTCGAGTCCGCGGACGGCACCTATGTCGATATCGACCAGGCCATTTCCGCTGACGGCTTCACCCTCCGCTTCCTCGAAGAGCAGGGCTACATCTACGTGGCTGACACGCTGGACGAAATGGCTGAGAAGCTGAACGCCGCCGGCGCGAACATGACCGCTGAAGACCTGAAGGCCACTGTCGCCGCGTTCAACCAGTGCGTTGAAAACGACGCTGATCCCGAGTTCGGCCGTACACTCTTCTCCATCAAGCTGGAGAACGGCCCCTGGGTCGCCACTCCGCGTCAGGCCTGCCTGCATCACACCATGGGCGGCGTGCGCATCGACACCGAGTGCCGTGTGCTCGACGCTGAAGGCAAGGTTATCCCCGGCCTCGTAGCTGCGGGCGAAGTGACCGGCGGCATCCACGGCGGCAACCGCCTGGGCGGCAACGCTGTGGTCGACACCGTGGTCTTCGGCAAACTGGCCGGCGAGACCATCATGAAGTAAACGAAATATGTAATATTTCATGGGGTGTTCAAGACTGTGAACGCCCTCATCCGAGCCGCCGCGCGGCCCACCTTCCCCCGAGATCGGGGGAAGGCTTTTTTATGTCATTCGGGTTATAAAGCAAGGAATAAGGTAAATCATCTGTGTGCTCGAATGGACAGCCTAAAAGGCTTCCCCCGATTTCGGGGGAAGCTGTCAGGCGAAGCCTGACTGATGAGGGCGTGCCAGCTTGCATAACAAACTGTCCCGTTTTCTATTTATGCAGGATTTTCCGGCTGTCTGAAGAATTGTATTATGAATACGGCGTGACAATGGAGGGAGGCGAACACCGTGAATGGTTTTGATCAGAATATGAGCATGCCCGGTGGTTTTTCGCCGATCCCCGTGCAGCGCGTCATCGATAAAATGAACGACTACATGAGCCGCCTGGACTACGCTGGCGCGGAGCGGCACCTGAACTACTGGCTCGCGGAGGCGCGGGCCGGGGGAGACCGGCGCGGGGAACTGACCGTGCTGAACGAGCTGATCGGCTACTGCCGCAAGACCGGCCAGAAGGAAGCCGCGGAGCGGTATTCCGGGGAGGCGCTCGAGCTGATCGACGCGCTGGAACTGGGCAGCAGCGTCTCGGTGGGGACGACGTATATCAATATCGCGACCGCGGCTTACGTATTCGGGGATTACGAGCGCTCCATCGGCATGTTTGAGCGCGCGGAAAAGATCTACCGGGGCCGCCGGCAGGTCGATGCCCGGCTGATGGGCGGCATGTACAACAACATGGGCCTGACGCTGACGGCCCTCCGCCGCTGGGATGAGGCGATGGAATCCTACCGGAAGGCGCTCTCCTGGATGGAAGACGTGCCGGGAGGTGCTCCGGAACGGGCGGAAACCTGCCTGAACATGGCGAATACGCTGGAATACCGGTACGGTGCCGTGGAGGCCGAGGAACAGATCAACGAACTGCTCGATCGGGCGGAAGCGCTGCTGGACAGCCCGGACGTGGTCAAAGACGGCTATTTCGCCTATATCTGCGACCACTGCGCGCCGACCTTCGAGCATTATGGCTACTTCCTGACCGCCGCAAAACTGAAAGATTGGACGAAACGGTACTATGAACGGACTTGAACTCTCCCGCGCTTATTACGAGGCTTACGGCAAGCCGATGCTCGAGCGGGATTTTCCGGATCTGTTACCCCTGATCGCCGTGGGGCTCATGGGCAGCGGCTCGGAATGCTACGGATATGACGACGGTCTGTCCAGGGATCACGATTTTGAGCCGGGCTTCTGCATTTTCCTGCCGGGAGAGGACGTGGTTGACCGCTCGACGGCCTTCAGGCTGGAGCGCGCCTACGCAAAGCTGCCCAGGTCGATGGACGGGGCTTCCCGGTCGCTGACAGCGCCGACAGGCGGGGCGCGGAAGGGCGTGCTCAGGACCGCGGAGTTCTTCACGGACAAGGTCGGTTCACCGGACGGCCGGCTGACGGTGGACCAGTGGCTGCGCCTGCCGGACTATGCCCTGAGCGAAGCGACTAACGGAATCATTTTCGACGATCCTTACAGCGAAGTGACGCGCATCCGCGAGCGGCTCATGGACCAGCCCGAAGACGTCCGCCGCAAGAAGCTGGCGGGGCACGTCCTGCTGATGGCCCAGGCAGGGCAGTACAATTACGCGCGCTGCCTGAAGCACGGGGAGACCGGCGCGGCCCAGCTGGCGGTGATGCGCTTCGTGGAGAGTGCCATGCAGGCGGTGTTCCTGCTGAACCGGACCTACATGCCCTATTACAAGTGGGCGTTCCGCGCCTTGCGCGCGCTGCCGAGGCTCAGACTGCTGGCGGAACTGATGGAATGCCTGATCACGACCGGCAACGACGGCGAAAGCGCCGCGGACAAACAGGATATGATCGAAAGCATCGCCGCGGACGTGATCGACGAGCTGATCGATCAGGACCTGACCAAAGCGAACTGCGGCGATCTCGAAAAGCACGCTTATTCGATCCAGGACGGCATCCGGGACGCCTCGATCCGGAATATGCACATCCTGGCGGCTGTATGAGGGAAAACGATATGCTGAAGATATACGGACTGCAGAAAATGACCCTGCTGGACTATCCGGGGCACGTAGCCTGTACGGTGTTTCTGAACGCCTGCAATTTCCGCTGCCCCTACTGCCATAACTTCGAACTGGTGACCGGAGACGCTCCGCCCGTGATGGAGACGGCGGACCTTTTCGCGTTTCTGACGAAACGCCGCGGCCTGCTAGACGGCGTAGCGATCACCGGCGGCGAGCCTTGCCTGCATCCCGAACTGCCCGAACTGATCCGCGGCATCCGGGCGCTGGGCTTCAAAGTCAAGCTGGATACAAACGGTTGCTACCCGGCTATGCTCCGGTCTTTGCTGGAGGAGAAGCTGGTGGACTACGTCGCGATGGACATCAAAAACAGCCCGGCGCGCTACGCGGAGACGGTCGGCCTGAAGGAGGCCGATCTTGCGCCGGTCCGCGAGAGCGTGGGGCTGCTGCTCCACTCGTCGATCGATTATGAATTCCGCACCACCGTCGTGGACGAACTGCATGCGGAAGCGGACTTCGCCGAGATCGGGCAATGGATCAGCGGCGCGAAGCGCTACTACCTGCAGGCGTTCACAGACCGCGATACCGTCCCCTTCGGCGGCCTGCACGCGCCGTCTGCGGACAAAATGCGACGCTGCCTGGCGCAGGTGAAACCCTTTGTGGCAGCGGCGGAGCTGAGAGGCGTGGATAACTAAGTAAAGGTATTAAAAATATTGCATGAAGCCAATGGAATAAGGCATAAGGAATTGTCGTGATTGTCTGTATCCACACGGAACACGGATCACAAACACTGTCTCCTTATGCCTTATTTCTTTTGCCTTGTGCCTTATTCTTTATGCCAGTGTTCCCATCGGATCCCACGGATCGAGAATATGCGGCTCTTTGTCCGCGTTCGCGGCGAGGGAACCCAGGTATTCGCGCTCGATGGCGGCCTGGAAGACGTACTGGTCGAACCAGCTGTCGGAGCAGATGTAATAACCCTTCTTGCCGTGCTCGTCGCCCCAGGAGTTCTCGATCTTCCAGCGGGTCGGATGTCCGTTTTCGTCCAGGCTGACGCCGGTCAGCACCATGGCGTGGTTCATGGCGGCAAGGCCGTAGTCCAGCATGTCCGCCTTGCTCATGTGCAGGTCCAGGCCGCTCAGCAGCTCGTCGTTGAAGCAGCCGTCGTCCCAGATGCCCTTGTCGCGGTTGCCGTAGTGGCCCACGTCGCTGCCGAACCAGACCACCTTGCCGGCCTGCATCTGCGCGATCACGGCGGCCTTGAACTCGTCCATGGTCAGGTTCAGGTGCTTCACGGGGCGGCCGCCTTCGACATTGCCCAGGTAGCGGATGGTATAGGTCTCGTGATAGGGCTTGTCCTGCGTCGGCGCGTGGATCACGCTCACGGTCCGGTCCAGCACGGGCAGCGCGTATTTCTGCGCGAAAGCGATGGGCGTGAGTCCCCGCTCGATGTGATATTTCTTGTCCTTGCTGACGTATTCGAAGTCGAACTGGCGCGGCGGCTCGCCGTAGCAGCAGCAGAGGAAGCCGTAGATTTCGCCCAGGATCGCGTTCTTGCGCTTGAGCACCAGTGTTTCGTCCACGCCGTCGTTGACCATCCGGCGCAGCTTGGCCGCGGCGACCTTGAGGCCGCGGTTCAGGATCTTGTTCATCCCGCGGGTGTTCTCGGACTGCCAGGTCTCGTCGTACACGTCCTTGGGGATGACGCCGTACTTGCGCACGATGTTCGCGAACATATCCCACTGTCCGCCGTCGTGTACGCCTGTCTGCAGGAGGAAGGAGACGGTGCGGTCGTCCGTCGGGCGGCCGGCCAGCTCCAGCATGGTGTTCAGGAAGTAATTGCAGCGCTCGAACTTGTCCCAGAAGGCCAGATAGCTCTGGGAGAGCTCGAAGTTTTCGAGGTCCAGGTCTTTGGCGATGCGTTCGCGCAGCACGTTGGCCGCGGCGAACAGCCAGCAGCGGCCGGAATGCTTCTGGTTCGTGACCGGCAGCGTCGGGATCTCGAGAGAGAACTTGTGGCGCATTTTGTCTTCGCCGGCACATACGTAAGCCACGTCCTGAATGTCGCTGCGGGACAGCGCCATGGTGGAAAGCTGGCGCTCCCGGCTGGACTGGTACTCACGGGACCAGGCGTTGAGCTGTTTTTCGGTAATGGGCATGTGGTTGAGCATGGGTGGAGCCTCCTCTATTGTATATTATGCAGTCTGTTCAAAGTTTACCTTTTCTGCCGCTTCCCGCAGCACGAACCAAAGCAGGAAGGCCAGTATGACTGACGTAACGGCGGTCCACTGGCCCCGCGTCATGATGTACATGCACGCCCATGCGATCTGCGCGCAGGCAGCCATTAAAGCGGCTTTGGCTGCGGGGTGAAAACAGCTGGTATCAGCTGCTTTTCCTTCAAGGATCGCAGACGTCTCTTTCAACATCCTGACAAAACGTTTGTAGAAGAAAAGGTTCGGCGGAATCACTGCCAGGGAGACAATCAGACTGATGATTGTTCCGCCTTCCCGGCTCGTGACTTCCAGCAGTTTTGCGCGTACATCCCCACCGATAAGAAAGATTATCGCAAACAGAAGCAGCAGTAAAGCCAGAAACACAAGCCCAATCCATTCAGCAATGTAAATAACTTTGATGTAGGATGCAAATCTGCGCACTATGGCACTGTTCTGGTTTTTTCTGAGCACCAGGAGCGCACAGGGAATGATCAGGGTGATCAGCGATATGGCTGAGACAATGATTATGGACAGAGGATTCTGATTCGGCGTCAGCATTAGTGCGGAGACCAAAGAAACCGCAATGGTGACAAACCAGCAGATACAGTACGCTGAATATACCGGACCGTGAAGAGTTGCCGCAACAGCTTCCCGGAGGCCGGTAATGCGGGCTTTTTTACTGATTTTCATCAATACTCACCGCCTTGATACGCAGGAATCATGTGGTTGAATTATCTTCCTTCCAGCTTTTCCAGCGCGGCGTAGATCAGATCCAGTTCCTCGGCGTTGCGGTAGCTCAGGATGACCTTACCGCGCTTGTCGCCGCCCTGGATGGCAACGCGCCGCACGCCGACGGCGCTGCGCAGGCGTTCCTGCATGTCCTTGAGCTCCAGGCTCAGTGCCTTCGGGACTTTCTGTTTGGGAGTGATTGGGACTCCGGCGGCCACATCCGCGGCCAGCAGTTCCAGCTGGCGCACGTTCAGGTGCTCGTTCATCGCTTTGCGGAAGAGGGCTTTGCGGGCGTCGGCGTCATGGATGCCAGCCAGTACGCGGGCGTGCCCGGCGGAGAGATTGCCTGCGCGCACCTCGGCGGTGATCTCGTCTTCCAGGGTCAGCAGGCGCAGGCTGTTGGCGATCGCGGGGCGGGACTTGCCCAGGCGTTCCGCGGCCTGTTCCTGGGTATAGCCGCACTCGTCCATCAGGGCGCGGATGCCTTCGGCTTCTTCGATGGGGTTCAGGTCCTCGCGCTGCAGGTTCTCCACCAGCGCGGCTTCCATCTCCTGCTGGCGTGAAAAATCGCGCACGATGCAGGGCACGGTCTGCAGGCCGGCCATCAGGGAGGCGCGCAGGCGGCGCTCGCCTGCGACCAGGCGGTAGCGCTTGCCCGTCTGGACGACGAGCAGCGGGTTCAGCACTCCGCTTTCGCGAATGCTTTCCGACAGTCCTTTCAGCGATTCCTCATCGAAAGAACGGCGCGGCTGCTGCGGGTTGCGGTCGATTTCACTGACAGGGATCTCGCGGATGCCGGTTTCCTGCTCCTCAAACTCGGGCAGCAGCGCGTCCAGGCCCCGCCCGAGGCCCATTTTCTTCGCCATAGAAGCTCCTTATCTGTTGTTTTTGATGACTTCCGCGGCTAAAGCGGCGTATGCCATGCCGCCCTGGCTGCGCGGGTCGTACCGGCTGATCGGCTCGCCGTGGCTCGGCGCTTCGCCCAGGCGGACGTTGCGCGGGATGACAGTCCGGAACACCTGGTTCTTGAAATGCTTTTTCACCTGCGCGGCCACCTGCAGGCTCAGGTTGGTGCGGCCGTCGTACATGGTCAGCAGCACGCCTTCGATCTCCAGGCTGGTGTTCGTGCTGTGCCGGACGCGGCGAATGGTATCGAGGAGGGCGGTCACGCCTTCCAGTGCGTAGTATTCCGTCTGGATGGGGATCAGCACGCTCTGCGCCGCGGTCAGCGCGTTGACGGTCAGGAGCCCCAGCGAAGGCGGGCAGTCGATGAGGATAAAGTCGTAATTCTGTTTCACCTGGGCCAGAGCGGCGCGTAGGCGGTATTCGCGGCGCTCCACGCTGATCAGTTCGATTTCCGCGCCGGCCAGACGGGTGTCTGACGGGCAGACGTCCAGGCGCTCGATCTCTGTTTTGACGATGGTTTTACCGATCTCGCACTGCAGCAGCAGCGCTTCGTACAGGGTATATTTGCCCGCGTCGACACCCACGCCGCTCGACGCGTTGCCCTGCGGGTCGGCGTCGACCAGCAGCACGCGCTTGCCCTGGTCGGCGAGATATGCGCTCAGGCTGACGGCGGTGGTGGTTTTCCCGACGCCGCCTTTCTGATTGGTGACCGCAATGATTTTTCCCATTAAAAGACCTCGGTTCACAAAAGGATTGTTTCAGTATCTAGACTCAACCCCACAGATTGCTGACGTTTCAAATTAGCTTTTCTGTCCGAATCCCAAAGTCCGGCGATTTATTCGCCGGATTGGCAAAGCCAACCCGAAGGGCGTGGGATGAAGGGCTGAATAAGCTGCAGAGGGGATTTATCAAAGGGGGAACACCCTTTGATGGCAATCCGCAGCAGCGACATGCGCGGTGCGAGGACGCTTTTGCGTCAGCAAAAGCTACTTTGCAGCGTTTCCGCCCGGGAAGCGCATAGCGCTGACAGGAAACGCTGTCGGGGGGTCTGCGTAGGGGGGTGTTTACACCCCCATGCGTTTCATTCGAGCCAGCCTTGCCAGCGGAACGCGGGATAACTCCCGCGGGCGACGCGGCGCAGAGCTTTCAGCTCGTCGAGGGTTTCATATTCACGGAAGCGCTCGTACAGCGCGTGGATGGCGGACAGGCTCGAAACGTTGACGGAGTAATCGCGCAGCAGCATCAGGTGCCGGGCATCGATGGGGAACTGTTCGAACAGAAGCCACATCAGCTCGTCCGCGATGACGGCGAAGTCGTCTGTTTCCATGCGTACGCAGCTCCCGTCCGGCAGCGTCACCAGAAAGGCCGCGTTGGTCTCCTTGCGGACGGCGGTGTAAATGAGCCCCTCCAGGCTGTGCGACAGCTGAATGAGGTCGTCCCGGCCCACCGTAAAGGTAGACAGTCGGCGCTGCGTTTCCGTCATGACGCGGGGCATCCGGCGGACCAGCTCATCGCCTAACCACGGCTGCAGGGTCTGTGCCACACGTTCAAGCTCGATCAAGGCTCAGACGCTCCTTTCTTCTGTCTGCGCATGCCATCCCTTCCGTTCGACATAAAGATACCACAAGTCGCCTGAAAATACAAGATGCCACCCGAAGCAAAGAAACAATTGAAGTTCCCTGCGCGGCGTGATATAATGCTGCCATCAGGCATCAGGGAGGGAGAGGTACGATGACGCGCTTTCAGAAAATCTGCATGATGAGCATCGGATACATCGTGCTGTTCATCTCCATGACTTTTCTGGTATCCCTGCTGCGCAGCCAGCCGTATCACTTTGAATTCTACGAGGTGGCTGCGGGGATCATCTGTGCTGTCGCGACCGAGTTCGCGCCGAGGCCGAAAAAAACGAAATAAACAGGCGTAACCATGATGACTCATTTGACGGAAAAGCATGATCAATCATTGAATAGACCCCGTAAGGCCGGCGCGCGGTTTCTGAGCGTGCTTGCGGCTGTCATCTGCTTTGCGGCACTGTGTGTTCCCACCTTGCCGGCCAAGGCTGAAACACAGCAGCTGAGCTGCATATTCGGCGACCCGGGATTCGAGAAGGAACTGACCTGGAACATTCCGTATGCGGACGGGATGTTTTCGCAGTCCGCTGAAACGTATCACCACGATCTCGCGCAGGTCTCCCTTGGCCTGGCGCTGTCTGCGTTCCGCGAAAATTTTGACAAGAATCCGCACTTCATCGCGGACAACCATGTCATCGACTATCTGACAGAAGCGGGATTTTCGGAGTTTGAAAGCACCGATTACGATCAGACGCCTTCGCTGCAGACCGTGGCGACGGTCATCGGTTCCAAGGAGATGACGGACGCTGAAGGCCCCTTCACGCTCATCGCGGTCGGTGTTTCGGGCGGCGGATATTCGCACGAGTGGCTGTCCAACTTTACCGTGGGCAACGCTGACCGGCACGTCGGCTTCAATCGCGCGGCGCAGAACGTTGAAGGCCGCATTCTCCTCTATATGACCAGCCGCCGGATCAGCGGACGCATCAAGCTGTGGATTTCAGGCTACAGCCGCGCGGCGGCGATCAGCAATATCGTCGGTGCGGACATGACTGACTACGGGCCTTTCGGCGCGGAGAACACTTTTGTCTATACCTTTGCTACGCCCAGGACCACCAAGGAAGTAAACCTGGCCACATACCGGAATATTTTCAACATCATCGGGAAAACGGACGTCGTGCCGATGGTGCCGATGGCGGAGTGGGGTTTCAGGCGCTACGGCAACGACCTGTTCCTCCCGGCACAGGAAACGGATACCGATTTTCCCATTCGGTTCGCGCGGGCTTCGAAAGTCTTCGAGAAACTAACCGGAATCGCCCTGTGGAACAATCCGGAAGTCAACCACCGCCTGCGGAACGTGCTGTCCTGCCTTCTGGAACTTTGCCCGGACGCCGACGCGTATACCAAATACCTTGAAGGCGTAGTCAAGGACATGTGGACCAACCGGACGATCGTGGGCATGGTCGGCAACCTGATCTCGGTACTTTCAAATCAGGAAATGCTGAACGAGAAGAACCAGGGGGCCGCGGATGTGCTGGTCAATCTCGTCGTCAACTCGGGTATTGATCTGGTCGGTCAGATGGGCAGCATCCGAATGAAATGGAACGAGGCGGCCGGCACCATTGCCAATATGGCGCATGAGCACCAGCCTTCGACCTATCTTTCGTGGCTTTTCTCGTCGGACGATCCCGCGGAGATTTTTACCGACAGGCGGGAATACCAGCGCATCGTCGTGGTGGGTGATGTGAATTTCAGCTGTTTCTGCTTTACTGGGCAAATGATGTTTTTAAAAACGATAGGTTTTGACGGCGAGATCAGAGTATTGAATGAAGAGGGATTTGATTCTGCCGACATATTCATGGCGCGAAATGACAAGAGCAACGTCGCGGTCGTGCCCAGAGACGGGCTTCCTTATACGGTGGAAATCCTCACAAAGGACGGCACAGCGACACTGAATTATCTGCATTATAACGTGGAAACCCTGAAGCCTGTCGAGGCATGGTATGCGGACGTGGTGGACAAGGATGACTTCTATCTGTCACTGTCCGGCATAGATTTATTTGATGTGGATGATGACCTGGAAGGTCTCGGGGAAGAGCTTGGTCTGGACATTGACGAGCTTGAACTGGAGGAGCTGCGCCTGCTGGATCTTGGCACGTATGAGGGCAAGATCGATGCGTCCACCAGCTTCCTGGAGCGTCTTGACAAGCTGAGTATGATTCGTTTATCCCGGGTCGGGCTGCTGAATATCGTCGTGATTGCACCGTCTGTCCTGCTCGCTCTGATCATCCTGATCCTGGTTCTGGCAATCAGGCATCACCGGAAAAAGAAGAAGCACAAAGTAGCCCCGCAGGTGACTTATCCGGACTGATCGATTATAAGGGAATGCGTTTGCTTGACGTGTTCCCTTTCTTATGCTATACTCCTCGGGCCGTGAAAACGGCAGACAGTTCGTGACCATCCTGTCTTAAAACAAAACTACGGGACGAATTAAACAAAGGGAAGACTTTTGTTATGGCGCACCCATGCCGTTCTGGCGGTCACATCGGGGGCGCTTTTTTCGTCGGAATTGGAGAGAATGTGCGCAAAACTGAAAGAAACCTGATCCTCCTCAACGCGGTCTTTGTGACCTCGCTGGTCATCTCCAACGTGATGAGCAGCAAAATCGTCGCGATCGGCAGCCTGACGGTACCGGCCGCGGTGGTCGCCTATCCGGTCACCTTCCTGATGACGGACGTCATCGGCGAACTCTGGGGCAAAAAAGAAGCGAGCTATACCGTCCGACTGGGATTCATCTGCCAGCTGATGAGCCTGGCGATGATCGGCCTCGGCCTGCTCCTGCCCGTCGCGCCGTTCGCGGACAACCAGGCGGAGTACGCGGCGATCCTGGGCAGCTCGTTTCGCATTGTCGCGGCGTCCATGGTCGCCTATGTCTGCTCCCAGAGCTGGGACGTGTGGGTGTTCCACCGCATCCGTGACGCCTACATCCGCAGGCACGGCTCCATCCGCGGCGGCCGCTGGCTGTGGAACAACGGCAGCACTATGACCAGCCAGCTGATCGACACGTCCATCTTTATCGTTCTGGCTTTCTATGGCACCGTGCCGGATATCCTGAACATGATCCTGAGCCAGTATCTGGTGAAGCTGGTTTACGCTGCGCTGGATACGATCCCATTCTATCTGCTGACCAACCGTAAAGAGGAGGTACAGAACGCATGACCGGACGCACAAAGGAAGAAACGGAAGGCCTGACCCTGCTCGGCAGCAAAAAGAACGTATACAAGAGCGATTACGCGCCGGAGGTACTCGAGACCTTCGTCAACAAGCACCCGGAAAACGACTATTTCGTCCGCTTCAACTGCCCCGAGTTTACGAGTCTCTGTCCGATCACGGGTCAGCCGGATTTCGCGACGATCTATATCTCGTACGTCCCGGGGGAGCGCATGGTCGAAAGCAAGTCCCTCAAGCTGTACCTGTTCAGCTTCCGCAACCACGGGGACTTCCATGAGGACTGCGTCAATGTCATCATGAAGGACTTGATCAAACTGATGGATCCCAAGTACATCGAGGTATGGGGCAGATTCACGCCCCGCGGCGGGATCTCCATCGATCCCTACTGCAATTACGGCCGTCCCGGCACACGCTGGGAAGAGGTCGCCTGGGACCGCCTCAGCCACCACGACCTGACGCCCGTGAACGGGCAGACGCGGGCTGAGTGGTAATTGGGGCTGTTGAACAGCCCCTTCGATCAAATGGAAACATAGGTTCCATTTGATTGACAGAACGCCTTTTCCTCTCGCACCTATGGGTGCTCCGGGCGGAAAAGGCGCAAGGAATGAATTTTTGCTCCCGCAGGGCAAGCTCTGCTCCGCAAAAATATGTCTCAATTCGGCATTGTCGCACTTCGTGCTCTGTGCCTCATTACGGCTTCACCCGCCTTCATTGCCCAATGGGCACGGCGGCCTCCGCCGCCTCGCACCGCGCATGTCGCTGCTGCGGATTTCATTCGAAGGGCTTCGCCCTCCGAGCCACCTGAGATATCGTTATCCTTCTTTTGGTTGTACTCATTATTGCTCTGAATCTATTTATGGCGGTTGTAGAACCCTTCTGCAACAGCCCCTTTTTTCTTTTGGGTTTATGTTTGAGCGAGATTTTATACTTGCAATCGACCTGTGATTTTGATACAATATTCAATAACAGCGGAGCACACGGATTTGGTGGTGCCCGTAAAATATCTGAGAGAGGTGTATTGCTTATGAAAAAGTTACTCGCTCTTGTACTGGTCATGATGCTTGCGCTGACCGTCGTTCCGTCCGTGCTGGCGGAAGGCAATGTGCTGCGCTACGGCATGGAGACCGAGCCCGCCGGGTTTGATCCCCACACCTGCTCCTCTCACGCGTCCATCCGCGTGATGTCCCAGGTGTACAATCAGCTGGTCGACCTGGACGAAAACCTGGTGGTCATTCCTGAAATCGCCAAAACCTGGGAAGTCAGCGACGATCTGCTGACCTACACCTTCCACCTGGCGGACAACGTGACCTTCCACTCCGGCCGCAAGATGACCGCCGCGGACGTCAAGTACTCCTTTGAGCGCATCCTGAGCCCGGAACTCGGCGCGCTGGGCAATTCTTCCAGCTATGCCGGCGATATCGAAACCATCGAGACGCCCGACGATTACACGGTCGTGATGCGCCTGAAGAGCCCGAGCGTCACCTTCCTGAGCAACGTATCCTCCATCTATTGCTCCATCGTGGACAAGGATGTCGTGGAAGCCAAGGGCGACCTGCTGCAGGCTGACGGCGGCACCGGCCCCTACACCCTCGGCGAGTATGTGCCCGACAACCATGTTTTCGTCAATGCCTATGCGGATCATTTTGACCCGGCTTTCAAGGCGTCCTTCGACGCGATCGAGTTCTACACCATGACAGACGCCAACAGCCGCCTGAACGCGCTGCGTGCCGGCACCATCGACCTGATCGTGGCCGATACTGCCATGCTGGACCTGGTCAAGCCCGAGGATCCGATCCAGGAGATCTCCTACCAGACCCGCGACTACTTCGCCCTGTTCATGAACTGCACCCGCGCTCCGTATGACGATGTCCGTGTCCGCCAGGCGATCAACTATGCCCTGAACCGCGAAGAAATCATCGACTTCGCCTTCAACGGCCAGGCTGCGGTGTCCGGCTTCGTGCCTGCGTCCATGGGCCACTGGGCGGTGGATGTCACCGAAAAGGATTATTACACCCAGAACATCGAAAAGGCGAAAGCCCTCCTGGCGGAAGCCGGATATCCGGACGGCTTTGAGACTGTGATCACCGTCGGCCTGAATGACGGTATCCGTGATATCGGTATGGTCGTCCAGCAGCAGCTGGAAGCGATCGGCATCAAGGCGGACGTCCAGAACGAAGAGAACGCCACTTATATCGACAAGTGGAAGGCCCATGATCTGGACATCATGGTCTGCCAGAACGGCGCGGGCTCTGACCCGAACCGCGGCGTCGCCTTCTTCTTCTCCACCACCGGCTCCGCGAACATCCAGAACTACTCCAACGCCCGCGTGGACGAGCTCTGCGTCCTGGGCGCCGGCGAAGCGGATGTGGATAAGCGCGAAGCCATCTACAAGGAAGCTATCAACATCATCCTTGACGAGTGCGCCACCGCGACGGTCGCCTGCCCCAAGGCGTACTTCCTGGCGACCCCGGCGTTGCAGGGCTATGCCCCCAACGCTTCCAGCACCAGCAACTTTGCCGGTGTCACCATCGCCAAGTAAACTGTCATCATCCTTTGTCAGGTGCGGGGCTGCGGCTCCGCACCTGACCTATTTCTGAATCAAGGAGCGTATCCATGCGCGATTACATTATCCGGCGTCTGCTGGGCCTGATCCCCATCCTGATCGGCATCAGCCTGGCGATTTTTATCATCATGCAGCTCATCCCGGGCGACGTGGTATCCGGCATTCTCGGCATCGAGCAAACGCCTGAACTGCGTGCCATGTGGGAAAAGAAGCTTGGCCTGGACAAGCCGCTGGTGGAGCAGTACCTGACCTGGATTGGCAAAGCGGTCACCGGCGATTTCGGCGAGTCCTTCCGCACCGGCGCGCCGGTATTCCCCGAGATCCTGAGCCGGTTCAAGATTTCCGCCGAACTGGCGATCATGGGCTGCGTTTTTGCATGGATTATCGCTCTGCCGCTGGGCATCATCTCAGCGCTCAAGCGCAACAGCGTCATCGACCGCATCGTGCGCGTCATCGCGCTGATGGGCGTTTCGATCCCGAACTTCGCCTCCGCGACGTTGGTGATTTTGTTCCTCGCGAAAGGCTTCAATTACCATACGCCGGTCAAATATGTCGGCCTGTTTGAAAACTTCGGCACGAACATGGAGATCATGGTGATCCCCGCCCTGATCCTGGGCTCTGTGATGGCGGGCTCCGTCATGCGCATGACGCGCTCTTCCATGCTGGAGGTGCTCAGACAGGATTATATCAAGGCCGTCCGCGCAAAAGGCGCGTCGGAGCGGGTGACCATCTTCCGCCACGCGCTGCGCAACAGCTCTATTCCCATTATCACGCTGATCGGCATGCAGATCGGCTCCCTGATGGGCGGCACTGTCGTCATCGAACAGATTTTTTCGATTCCAGGACTCGGACAGTTTACCCTGACCGGCATCAACCAGCGTGACTACCCGGTGGTGCAGGGCTGTGTGCTGTTCATCGCGGTCCTTTACGTCCTCGTCAACCTGCTGGTCGATATCCTGTATACGTACATCGACCCGCGGATCACTTATAACTGAGGAGGCACGGTATGAAAGGAAACAGAAAGCCAGTCATCAACCGTGCCCTGCCCGGCAATGAAAGCCTGCTCAAACAGCTGTGGGACGACCCGATGGGCCGTGCCGGCATGATCGGCGTCGGGCTGGTCATCCTGCTGGCGGTTTTCGCGCCTTGGATCGCGCACTTCGACGTCGGCAAGATGAACAGCAAGGCGCGCTTTGCGGCTCCCAACGCCACCTTCTGGTTCGGCGCGGATAATTTTGGCCGCGATATTTTCAGCCGCATCGTCTACGGTGCGCGGGTATCGATCATCGTCGGCGTAGTCGCGGTCAGCATCGCTGCCGGCTTCGGCTACCTTTTCGGGCTGATCGCCGGTTTCTTTGAGGGCAAAGCGGAAACCGTCATCATGATGGTGATGGACGTCATCTTCGCGTTCCCACATATCCTGTTGGCCCTGTTCATCGTCGCGGTGCTCGGCAAGAGCATCGTCAATACGATGATTGCCATCGGCATCGTCAATATCCCGGTGTTTACGCGCACGGTCCGGGCGTCGGTCAAGACGGTCAAGTCCACGGACTATATCGCCAACGCGCGCTCCATTGGCCTCAAAAAGATGAGCATTCTGTTCAAGCACGTCACGCCGAACATCCTGGCGCCGTTTACCGTACAGGCGACGCTGGCGCTGTCCGGCGCGATCCTGACGGAAGCGAGCATGAGCTTCCTGGGCCTGGGCATCCAGCCTCCGGATCCTTCCTGGGGTTCCATGCTCTCCGACGCCCGCAAATTCATGGAACAGGCGCCCTGGATGGCCATATTCCCGGCCGTATTCATCATCATCACCATCCTCTCCTTCAACATCCTGGGCGACGCGCTGCGCGACGTTCTGGATCCGAAACTCAAGCTGTAAGGAGGGGCGTAAATGAAAAACCTGTTGGAAGTCCGGGGCCTGAAAATCACCACCCTCCGTGGGAAAACAGAAGTCCGGCTGCTGGACAAGGTCGACCTGGACATCCCGAAGAAATGCTCCTTCGGCATCGTCGGCGAGTCGGGCTGCGGCAAGTCCATCACCGCGAACGCGATCATGAACATGCTGCCTTACCCGCTGCGCGTCAGCGAAGGCACGATCCGCTACGACAGCAAGATCGGGGAAAAGGATATCCTCAGCCTCGACAAAAAGGCGCTGCGCGAGATCCGCGGTCAGGAAATCTCCATGATCTTCCAGGAACCGATGACCTCGCTGGACCCGATCTTCACTGTGGAAATGCAGATGTATGAAGCGCTGTCTTTTCACCATCCATCCATGGGACGTCAGGAAATGCGGGAGCGTTCCCTGGAGATGCTGCACCGCGTCAACATCCCGCGGCCGGAGCAGACGCTCATGTCCTATCCGCATCAGCTGTCAGGCGGCCAGCTCCAGCGCATCATGATCGCCATCGCGCTGATCAACGATCCGCGCCTCCTGCTGGCGGACGAGCCCACCACCGCGCTGGACGTGACCATCCAGGCCCAGATCCTGAAGCTGATGAACGACCTGAAGGAGCAGAACGATACATCGATCGTCATGATTACGCACGACTTGGGCGTCATCGCGGAAACCTGTGAGGAAGTGGCGGTCTTCTATGCAGGCCAGATCGTCGAGCAAGCGAATGTGATGGAGCTCTTCCACCATACGGCGCATCCCTACACTCTGGGTCTTTTGCAGGCGGTCACCTCCCTCGGCGGGGAAAAGCGGATGCTGTATACGATCCCCGGCATCGTCCCGCCCGGCGGGCAGTGGAGCGAGGGCTGCCGGTTCGCGGACCGCTGCTCGCGCTACACGGCGCGCTGCCGTGAAGCCATGCCTGCCCTGACCGAGGTCAGCCCGGGGCACAAGTGCCGGTGTTTTCTGAACAGCGAGGAGGTGGAAGCATGAGCGAACAGAAACGCGATGTCCTGCTCGACGTGCGCCACCTGCAGGTGTATTTTCCCATCAGGAGCGGGCTGCTGCGCAAGGTGGTCGGGCACGTGCATGCGGTCGAGGACGTGAGTTTCACCGTAGCGCGGCGCGAGGTGTTCGCGCTGGTGGGCGAGTCCGGATGTGGGAAAAGCACTACCGGCTCCGCGATCCTGCGCCTGATCGAACCGACGGGCGGGGAAGTGTATTTCGAGGGCGAGAACCTGAGCAGCCTGAATGACGAACAGCTGCGGCTAAAACGTCGGGACATGCAGTTCATTTTTCAGAATCCCTATTCGTCCCTGAACCCGCGCATGAACGTCTGGCGGCTTCTGAGCGAACCGCTGAAGGTGCATTTCGACCTGCCTGCGGAGGAACTTAAGCAGCGGGTGGAGACGATGCTCAACCGCATCGGCATGACGCCGGACCAGCTGTGGCGCTATCCGCACCAGTTCTCGGGCGGCC
>JAFRNK010000013.1 GCA_017430225.1 Clostridia bacterium
CTGGATGAACGGCGAGGGCTTCACCAACCGCCAGCGCGGCGCGCTGTTCCTGGTCACCGTCTCTCCTTTTTCCGTGACACGGATCACAGGCCCGACCGAAGACGTCGGCGCGCTGACCGTCCTCGGCAATGAACTCATCTACAACTCCCAGGCCTGGCAGGGCAAGATGCCGCTGCTGGGCTGCCACGTGCAGGCATACGACTGGTCGTCTGGCGCGACACGCACCATCTTCCGCGACGACGAACTGGCCGTCAGCGACCTCCAGGCCCTGGACGGACGCCTGCTGATGACCGCGACAGACGGCGTCCGCCACGGCTGCAACGAGAACGACTGGGTGTATCTGGCGGATGCCACGACAGGCGAGCGGAGCCTGATCCGGCAGGAAGAATACAATATGTACAATTCGACCGGCAGCGATTGCCGCCTGGGCGGCGGACAAGCGCGCGCGGTCTGCGGCGGATCCCTGTACCACACCGCCACACGCGAAGGGAACTGCGGCGTCCTACGCCTGCTTTCGGACGGCACGAGTGAACCCGTTCTCACGCGCGACGGCAGCGTGGACTGCTTCGATATCGACCCAGCCACCGGCCATCTGCTGCTGATCGGACTCTTCGATATGAAGCTGCAGGAACTGTATGAGTATGCGCCGGAAACCGACAGCCTGACGCAGATCACGCATTTCAACGACGAGATTCTGGCGGACAAATATGTCGCCCAACCCCAGCCGGTGACCGTCGGGAGCGCCGGGCTGATCATCGGCGGCTGGGTCCTATATCCGCGCGATTACGTTCCCGGTAAGAAATATCCCGCCGTACTGGACATCCACGGCGGGCCGAAGACCGTATATGGTCCGATCTTCTACCACGAGATGCAGGTCTGGGCCAGCCAGGGCTATTTCGTCTTCTTCTGCAACCCGAAGGGCAGCGACGGCCGCGACAACGACTTTATGGACATCTTCGGGCACTACGGCGAGACGGACTACCAAAACCTGATGGACTTTACCGATGAGGTGCTGGCCGAGTTCCCCCAGATCGATCCGAAGCGCGTCTGCGTGACCGGCGGCAGCTACGGCGGATTCATGACCAACTGGATCATCGGCCACACCGGCCGCTTCTGCTGCGCCGCCTCCCAGCGCTCCATCGCCAACTGGACCGGCTTCCGGGGCACCAGCGACATCGGCTACTTCTTCGTGCCCGACCAGTGCAAAGCCGACCTCTATACCGGCCTTGAGGACATGTGGCGTCAGTCGCCGCTCGCTTACTCAGACAAGGCGGTTACCCCCACCCTGTTCATACACTCCGACGAGGACTACCGCTGCCCCATGAGCGAGGGCCTGCAGATGTTCACCGCCCTGCGCGCGAATGGCGTGGAAGCCCGGCTCTGCCTCTTCCACGGCGAAAACCATGAGCTGTCCCGCTCCGGCAAGCCGCAGCACCGTGTGCGCAGGCTGACGGAAATCACCGACTGGTTCAACCGTTTCTCCGCGGAAAAATAAGCCCATGGAAGACTCGCTGATCGACCGACTGCGCGAAATCATCGAACGCTCCAGGCGCATCGTCTTCTTCGGCGGCGCGGGCGTTTCCACCGCCAGCGGCATCCCGGATTTCCGGTCAGAGGATGGGATCTTCGCCGGGGATACTGACGGCCTGCCACCGGAGATGATCCTGAGCAAGACCTTCTTCTACCTCCAGCCGGAAGCCTTTTTGAGGTTCTACCGCAGGCACATGCTGTATCCGGACGCGGAGCCCAACGCCGCACACCGGTATCTGTACGAACTGGAGAAACGGGACAAACTCCGCGGCATCGTGACGCAGAACATCGACGGGCTGCACAAAGCCGCCGGCAACATCCGGGTATACGAACTGCACGGGAACGTGCACGAAAACTACTGCATGGAATGCAACGCCGCTTACCCGATGGAAGCCGTCCTGCATGCGGAGGGCATCCCGCGCTGCGAATGCGGCGGCGTCATCAAACCGCAGGTCGTGCTGTACGGCGAACCGCTCGAGAAATATGTTTGCATCGGCGCGCGGCGCGAGATCACCAACGCGGACACGCTGATCGTTGCCGGGACCTCCCTGGCCGTGGAGCCCGCCGCGTCCTTTATCGAAGATTTTTCGGGCAAAAACCTGGTCGTCATCAACCGGTCCCCCACACCCGCCGACGAGCATGCGACGCTGCTGATCCGCGGAAACGTGGCGGAGATGTTTGCGATGCTGGAAAACTTCCGAGCAGCAAAGCATCAGGAATAAGACTCAAAATTCATTCGTGGATGTTGTAGGGCTGTTTGCATATTTGCAGCAGCCCCTTTCCATTTCCGTAAACAACATAAAAAAGGCCTTCCCCGAATTCAGGGAAGGCCGGGAGCTGTATCGTGTATCAATATCCCAGCAGCCGCGGCAGGAAGGCCGTCAGATCGGGCCATACGCTGATGGCGATCAGGACGATGACGTTGCACAGTACGTACGGAGCCGCGCCTTTGAAAATATCGATAATGGGCATACGGTTGATCTTGTTGCAGGCGTTCAGGCACATGCCTACGGGCGGCGTGACCAGGCCGATGGCGAGACCGGTAATCATCATGGCGCCGAACTGCAGCGCAGTGAAGCCGTAGTGCTCCATCACAGGCAGCATGATGGGCGTCAGCAGCAGGATCGCCGGGCTTACGTCGATGAAGGTGCCGATGACCAGGATCAGCACGTCGAACATCAGGGCGATACCGATGCGGGACACGTTCATGCTCATGAAGAAGTTGGCGATGATGTCCGGCACCTTCTGGATCGTCAGGATCCAGGTGAAGATCTGGGTGAAACCGATGATGATCATGACCGAAGAGGATGCGATCAGGGTCTTCTTGAGCGCGTTCCACACGGCCTTCCAGGTCAGTTCCCTGTACAGGAAGAAGCCGACCAGGATGCTGTACAGCACGGCAACACCGGCGCTTTCACTGGCGGTGCATACGCCGCCGGAGACGCAAACGATAATGAATACCGGCATCAGCAGCGCCGGGATACCGGCCAGGATATCATGCCAGAATGCTTTGGCGTTGAAAGCCTCGCGCACAGGATGCCAGCCGTTCTTATGACTGAACAGGAACACCAGCACCAGCTGCGTCAGGCCGATCAGAATGCCGGGCACCGCGCCGGCCATGAACAGGGCGCCGATGGACGCGCCTGACACCATGGCGTATACCACCATGGGGGTCGAGGGCGGTATGATCATGCCCATGGTCGAGGACGCCACCGTGATGCCGGCGGAGGCGGATTTGGGATAGCCCTTTTCTTCCATCGCGGGGATCAGGATGCTGCCCAGGGCTGATGTGTCAGCCACGGAAGAGCCTGAAATGCCGCCGAAGATCATGGAAGCCACGATATTGACCTCGCCCAGGCCGCCGTGGATGGGGCGCAGGATCTGCATACAGAAATTGATGATGCGCTTGGTGATGCCGCCGGTATTCATCAGTTCACCGGCGAGCATGAACAGGGGCATGGCAATCATCAGCTCGCTGTATACGCCGTTCCAGATGCGCTGCGGCATCATGCTCAGGAACATAGGCCGGACAGCGCTCAGGTAAGTGATACAGCTGGCGCCGATGGAGAAGGCCAGCGGCACTCCGATGGCCGCGAATACGATCAGACCGATCAAGAGAAATACGACCGCCATAAATCCGTTGACACCTCCTTAGTCATGCAGTTCTTCCAGCGGTTTATCCTGGCTCTCGAAAGCACTCAGAGGCGCACGGATATGCTGAACGATTTTGATGATGATGCATACGGCGCAGATAACGCCGCATACCGGCATGATGCCGTACATGTACGACATCGGGATCTCCATGCCCTGGCTGATCTGTTTGCCCATCTTCAGCGTATACTGCCAGCCGTAATGCACAAACAGGCAGTCTACAACCAGCATCACAAGGCAGTTGAATACGGCCAGCCACCGTTTTACAGCCGGCTTGAAGCGGTCATACAACATGTTGATGCTGACGTGTTCATTCTTGATCACGTTCAGGCCCAGGCCCCAGAAAGTTGTAAAGGCAAACAGGGTCACGTTGAATTCCGATACCGCTTTCCAGCTCATGGAAAAGCAGTACCGCATGATCACCGTAAAAATCACCAGCACCGCCAGCAAGCCCATCGCGGCCGCGCCGATGCCGAAATAGATCTTTTCGGCGATAGCGCCGATTTTTTTCATGGAGCAGTTCTCCTTTCAGAAAAGAGCGGGCAGGGGGTAAGCGTTTGTCCCCCACCCGCTTGCTTTACGATTGGAATCGTTCGTTATTTGGCGGCCGCCACGATGGCCAGCATCTCATCCATTTCTTCCTGGGTGCAGATGCCCTCGTCGACCATCTGCTGATACACGCCCTTGCAGGCATCCTGGAAAGCCTTCAGTTCTTCTTCCGTCGGGACATACACTTCAGCGCCGCTGGCAATGATCTGCTGCTTGGCGTTTTCACTGTTCTCGTCGATCAGCTGGTCGTTGTATTCGCCCATGGCCGTGGCACACTCGCTGATGATGGTGCGGAACTCCTCAGGCAGGCCGTTCCACCATTCGGCGTTGACATAGAAGGGATCGGGATGGAACTGGTAGTTGACCTGGGTGAAGTATTTCTGCACTTCGTAGAACTTCATGCCCAGCACGTTGACCCAGGGATTCTCCTGGCCGTCGGCGATACCGGTCTTCAGGCCCATGTACAGGTCGGCATAAGGCACGGTGGTGGTGGTGGCACCCATAGCGATGAAGGTCATGTCGATGGTCTTCATGCCGTTGGTGCGCATCTTCAGGCCCTCCAGATCAGCAGGCTTGGTGATGGGACGCTTGTTGTTGGAGAACTGGCGATAGCCGCCGGCGTCGCACAGGTTGATGATAACGGTTCCGGTGGTCGCTTCCGCTTCGGCGCAGACTTTCTTGGCCAGATCGCTCTGCAGCAGGGCGGTAACTTCAGCGCGGGTATTGGTCAGGAAGGGAGCGGTGAACATCAGCAGACGGGGGCTGAAGTCAAACTGGCCGCCGCGCATGCCCTGGGTGACGCCCTGCACGACCTGCTCCAGCATTTCCTTTTCAGTGCCCAGCTGGCCGTTGCCGAACACGGTGACCGTCACATGGCCATGGGTCTTTTCAGCTACGTCAGCAGCAAACTTTTCCATGGATACCCAGCGGGGATTGCCTTCGGGTTGGGCATGACCGACCAGCATTTCGAAGTTGCCGAGGGAAGCGTACGGATCTTCGTCGGCCAGCGCGCATACGCAGCCAAGCATCATGATCGCAGCCAGGATCACAGCCAACAGTTTTTTCATTGAATGGTTCCTCCTCATTATTTGTTGCGCTTTATTCAGCGCTGACTTGATGTAATAATACCACGATTCTCCGCGATACGCAATAGAAAATATCTGATCTGCCCCAGGCCGCGGGGATTATCGTTATTTGCCATATGATGCCATAAGAAACCTTAGACAAACAAACGTGCATTATGCAAATACATCGGAATTCCCGCTCATTGTAGACGCCGGCGAACTTAGCGAACCCCAACGAATATCCGAAACGTCTGTAACATTGCGGCGGTATTCACAGCACCCTCAGGAGGTACGATAAGCACCTGCGGACACGGCTTATTTATTTACACAGGCTTGTTCGTAAATACGCATTTGCAATCGCTCCAGCAGGCCACCTGTTTCGGTCTGCCATATATAATAACAGAAATAATCCGCGAAGCGCTTGCCGCCTTACTGTCATCTCCGCCGGCAGCATGCTTCAAGTTCCTCCATGTGCCCGTCTCTCGTTTGCGCATCAGTTATTGATGAACATGCAATTATAATTCGACCAGCAGGCTTCTCTCTGCGTGCCGCCTTCTGTATGCATAACAGCTGTAGCACAGTGCCAGGCAGTCCAGCAGAAGCCGTTGTGGCCGTCCTGGTCCTCGCAGTTCTCACCTTGCAGGTTGACCTGATGATGCATATAGAAGCACGAATATTCAAGTAAACACAAACCGGCTGAATCATCATCGTTTCCGCCGGAGATCTGTTTCAGCTCATCCGCATCCATTTCTTCAGCTTTGGCCTTCGCCTGTTCCAGCGCGGCGATAGAGATTTCGTAGCCCAATTCCTTCGCGGCTTTGACCATGACCTCGCCATCATTCGCGGCTTCGCCTTCACTCGTGATACGCTTGACCGCATCATCCAGCTTCTTGCGCAGCTCTTCGTTGTTCCTCAGATCGTTTTCAAAGCGTTTCAGTTCTTCCATTTTTGTCGTACTCCCTTTAATAATATTGGTGATCATCCGATCATTTAGCTCAAGCGATCCTGGGTTTATGACTTCTTGTTCACGACAGCGCATGCGTAATCCGACCAGCAGGCAACATCGTGGTCATCGGTATCCTCTTCGGTGATGCTGCCGCCCACGTAGAAGCTGCGTTGCATGGTGCCCACATAACGCTCCTGGTGAAGCATCTTGCCTTTGTTTTCTTTGCTCAGGCTCTTTTCGGTGGAAATGGTCAGATACCCGTTGTTCAGCTCCAGCTTGATTTCGTCCTTGTTGAAGCCGGGCAAATCCACGTCTACTTCATAACCTTCGTCCGTTTCCTTCACATCGGTCTTCATCATGCGGCTGGCGTTCTTGCCGTAGAGCACATGCTCAGGGCGGCCAAAGCCACGGAAGAAGTCACGGTCAAAATCGTCAAACACGTCCAGCAGATTCTCACCAAACACTGTAGGAAGATAAGTACTCATCATGCAAACCTCCAATTGGCCTTGTACGCTTGGTTCTTTGCCACGCTTGCAGGGTCGCATTTTATTCCATCCTGTTCGGGCTCTCTTTCGATCCCCCTCCCTTGATGGTGACTATAGTATA